>JADGAZ010000013.1:93304-130991 GCA_015231755.1 Magnetococcales bacterium
TCCACCACACCGATGGTCACGGCCTGGGTATCCGTCAAGCCGCCGGAGTCGGTCACAATCACGTTAATCGAATAACTGGACTGGCTTTCGTAATCAGCCGAGGCTTTCAGGGTCACCGCACCTGTGGCCCCGTCGATGGTGAACAACGCCCCATCCGTACCCCCCAGACTGTAAGTCTGGGTATCCCCGAAATCCACATCCGTGGCCGTGGCCGTATAGATCACCGTGGTGGTGGCCGCGTTTTCCGACACACTCCCGGTACTCCCGGAGGTCATCACCGGAACATCGTTGACCGATGACACCTGAATCACCGAGGTCACGCCAACAGAAGCGTCATCCCCATCCATGAGGGTCCAGGTGACAGACCGGGTAGCCGATTCAAGGGCGGGATTGTCGCTGTCGCTGCTGAATAGCACACTGCGCAACGCAGCCTGATACTGCGCAATGGTCGCGCTCCCGGTCAAAGTCAAGGTGCCCGCCTCAAAAAGGCCGGTGATCCCGTTCTGGGGAACAAACGACAACCGATCCCCGCTGGTATATCCCGTGTCGATGACCACCGTGGCGCCGATCAGCAAGGTGTCATCCACGTCACTGACCGTGATTGTCCCATCGATGGCCATGGCCGCACTTCCTTCGGCATAGGCCAACACGGCTCCGGAGGTGACCACAGGGGCGTCATTGACCGCCTGCAATACCAAGTTCACCCCATTGGAGGCGGTGAGAATACCTCCCACACCGGAACTGCCCAAATCGCTGAGTACCAACTCCAGGCGATCCGATCCAAAATAATCCGCCACGCCCTGGTAGGAAACCTGGGACAACGCGGCATTCAGCTCCGCCTTGGAACCGGAAAAATGGAGGGTCGCATCCCCCTGCCCATCCCCCTGACTGAAGGTCAAGCCGGTGGATTGCGCCAAAGTCAAAGCGCCATGTTCCACCCGCATGGTCACATCCAGCGTATTGGCCTCAGCATCGCTGACCAGAATGCCCAGAATGGTCAACACCTCATCTTCCAATCCGTTCTGCGCGCCGGGCACGGTCAGGACCGGCGCGGTATTGGAGCGGGGCACCACCACAGGCACGGGTTCCACAGTCGCCGGAGTGGTGGTTACCACAGGCACCACCACCGGCTGAGTATCCGGAATCACGGAAGGTTGCACCGACGCCACCACCACCGGTTCCACCACCGTCGGCGCGGTCGGGACAGTCGCCACGGGAGTGGTGGCCGCCGCCGGAGGTTGGGCCTCGGGAGTGGTGGTGGCCGGAGGTTGCTGGGTCTGGGGAGCCTCGGCGGGGGTGGTGCTGGCCGGGGGCTGGGCTGAAGCCGTTTGGGTGGATGCGGCAGGAGTGGCGGCAGCGGTTTGCGTGCCTTGCGAGGCGGGAGCCGTCGTGTTGGCGACCTGCGTCACTGAGGGATCGGCGTTTTTCACCTGCTCTTTGAGGGCATCCGAAGTCGCCAGGGCGGGATTCGCCATGGCCATCAGAATCTGCTGCTCCGGGCTGACCGGCACCGCACTGGCCGCCGCCATCTCCGATTGGGTCGCGGCGGCCTGCTGGGCCTCTTTCAAGGCGGTGGCCGGGTCGCCCCCCTTACTCAAAGCCTGGGTGAGACTTTGCAAAAAAGCGGCCCCACCCCCCGGATCGTTCTTTGTGGCTTCGGCCAATACCTGAGCGGCGTTCTCACCCGAAGCCAAAGCGGTCATCAGTTGATTCGCGGCGCTCACAGGCACCGAGGATTGCTGCGCATTGCTGACGGCTGTGTTGCTGGCGCTCTGGGCGCTCTGAATGGCCGAACCGACCGATCCACCGCTTCCCAAAGACTGGGTGAGGGCCGCCAGAAAGGCCTGATTGCCCTGCCCCCCCGCGGGCATCAAAGCATCCAGAACACTCTGCGCCTGAACCCCGTTGGCCAGGGCCATGGCCAACTGATCCGCCGCGGAAAGGGGCACGCTCTGCTGGGTTTGAATCTGCTCCGCCGCCGACTGGATCTGTTGGGCCTCTTGTCCGGCCTGGGCGGGATTGGACCCCGAAGCCAAAGCGTTCATGAACCCCTGGGCCGCCGTGGGATCGCTGGAGGCGTTGCCCATTCCCGCCGCCCGCAGGGCATCTCCGCTCTCGTGACCACCGGCCAGAGCCGCAGCCAGCCGTTCGGCGGGGGTCAACTCCACATTCTGCGCGGCAGCGCTTTCGGCGTGCCGCTCCACGAATTGACCGGCCAAAGTCATGGCGGCCCGTGGATCCAAACCCTGGCTAAGGGCGTTCTGATACGCCTCCAGAAACAAAGCGGCCTGTTCGGCAGACATCCCGGCCACCAGGGTCTCCACGGATTGGGCATCCACAGGAGCCGATTCCGCGGCGGCGGCCTGCTGCTGCTCGGCGGCCGCGTTGACCGCCTCCTGCTGTTGCTTGGCGGCCTGAACAGCAACGTCGATCGGCTTGCCACTCTGCAACGCCTCAACCAAAGCGGCATAAAAAACCGCCGCCCCTTCCCTGCCGCTCTCGGGCGAAACACCGCTCAAGCCGACGCCAGTAGCCAAAACGCTCTCCAGGGAAGGAGCGGTCGCATGGCCTGTATTGTCCGCCGTATTGCCCGCGGTGGCGCGCACGGTCTCCACCGCGTTCTCCGCACCCTGGGACACCCCGTTCGCCACATCCGACGGAGCGTTCCCACTGCCCAGACCGGAAAGAAATTGGCCCACCAACTGCTGTCCGAGGGCCGCGGCCTGTTCCGGAGAGATCCCCTGTTGGGCGAAAGTCTCCGCAAGCCCCTGCTGGGCAGCGGCAATGGCTTGTCCATCACCCGAGGCCAGATGGGCGACAAATTCCGTGAGTTGCTGCGCCAACGTGGCGGAAAGCGGTGCAGTAGGCATCAATCTTTCATTTCCGATCAGGCCGGAAGCCAATCATCAGGACCGAAACCATCCCGTCAACGGCTCGCCAGCCGGATGCCCCTCAAACGGGTCTTGCTGGTCACGACAAACGAAAATTCCAGGAGCGACCGTCTGTCAACCGCCGCTCCGTTTCTTTTCGATCAAGGCGACAATGGCGTTGATGGTTCTGAAATTGTCGAAATCCAGATCCTTGTTGTCCACCTTGACCTGAAACTCCTTTTCGAGAAACAGCACCAGATGCATCGCGAAAAGTGACGTCACCAGACCGGTGGCAAACAGATCCTCATCATCACCCACATCGGCGTCGCGGATGAATTTTACCAGAAACGATTTGATTTTTTGGGTTGTATCCATGATCTTGGCTTGAAAGGTCATCCGTGATGGGTTCAGATCGGATAGTCATAGAATCCACGACCGTTCTTGCGGCCATGGAGTCCAGCATCCACCATTTTTTTCAACAACGGGCAGGGACGAAACTTGGAATCGTTGAAGCTTTCGTACAGCACATCCAAAGAGTAAAGAATGGTATCCAATCCGATCAGGTCGGCAGTCTCCAGCGGTCCCATCTTGTGGCCGAAACAGTTCTTGAAGATCCGGTCCACCTCATCGGCCTTGGCCACCTGTTCATGCACCAGAAAAATCGCCTCGTTGACGGTCAGCATCAACACCCGGTTGGAGACAAAACCGGGGGAGTCGTTGACCACCACACACTCCTTGCCCATGCGGCTCAGAAAATCACGGGAGGTTGCAATGGTCTGTTCCGAGGTGTGGAATCCCCGGATCACCTCGACCATGGTTTTCAATGGCACCGGGTTCATGAAATGCATGCCGATCACCCGGTCGGGTCGTTGGGTGACCGAGCCGATGCGGGTGATGGAGATGGCCGAAGTGTTGGCGGCAAAGATGCAATGCGGGGGACAAACGGCATCGATGGCGGCATAGACCTCCTGCTTCACCGGCCACTTTTCCACCACATTTTCCACCACGAAATCCGCCTTCGACAACGCCTGCACCTCGGTGGTGAACAGGATGCGTTCCAGCACCTGTTCCGGAGAGAGGGTGTTCTTCTCCTTGGAGAAAAACCCCTGAAACCGCACATTGTTGGTGATTTCCTGACGCGCCCGATCCAGAATTTCGGCAGTCACATCCAGCAACACCACCTGAAAGCCGCTCTGAGCCAGATTCTGCGCCACGCCAACCCCCATGACGCCCGCACCGATGACTCCAACGATTTGAATATCCATGGTTTCATGCACCCGAAGTGTTGTCAACGCAAGTCCAGGTCAGCCAGATTCACCTGAACATAATCCGGAAACGGCGGTATCGTATCGAGATCGTTTTCCAGCAGGGTCACCCCGCCCGTACCCAACGCCTCGATCTCGCGGAACTGGGCGAACTTGTAGGTGATGTACATCATCCGGTTGCGGTCCGTGGAAACGAACTCGGCCAACAGACGCACCCCATGCCGTTTGGCCTCCTGACGCACATGATTGATCAGCACCGACCCCACCCCCCGCGCCATGACCCGACACGACATCAGCAACAGCTTGATGGTCCAGGTCTCCGCCGTGGTCTCCAGCAGCACCAGACCGATCTTGCCATAGGTGCCATAGCGATCATCCAGGCTCACGATCAGCAGGCGGTGATTCGGGGAGTGGCAAAAAGCCTCCAACTCTTCGTAAGAGTAGGTATACCCGGTAGCATTGAGTTGGTTGGTGCGCACCGTCAACTCTTCGGCCCGTTGCAGATCCTCCCGCCGGGCCGGGGCGATGGTGACCACCATCTGCAAAGTGGCCAGAAAGGACTCTTTCGGTCCGGAAAAGGCGGTCTCCTCCTGATTGCGCAGCAGGTCGCTTTGATACATAGCCCGACGCTTGCGGGAATCGTCGGTGATGAAACGGGGATTCATCTCCGGCAGATCCAGAATCCCATCCACATCCAGGGCGTCGATGCACCGCACCTCCGGCAACACGAAACGCACTTCGTCCCGCTCGAACGGCTGATCGTCCACAAACGCGAACGTATTGAGGCCGATATTGAGGGATTGGGCGATCTGCGCGATGGAGTCGGCTTTGGAGTTCCAGTTGATCTGCGGATACAAAAAATAGTCCGCCAGCCCGAAGGCCCGCAACCGTTCCATGGCGGGTTCAAACGTGTTGCGACTGGCGATGGATTGCAGAATGCCCCGTTCGTCCAGAGTTCGGATCACCCGCACCGCATTCTCGCGCAAAACCAGTGAATCATGCTCGGCCAGCACCCCATCCCACAGGGTATTGTCCAGATCCCAGACCACACACTTGATTTTGCTCTCCTTGGCCATGCCTACACCTGTCTGCTCTTCTTGTCCCGGGATCGTTGATCCTTGATGTGATCCAAATGGCCGTATTTGGCGATGATGGTCTGCTGAATCTGGTTGCTGCCTTCGATGATCTCCATGATCTTGGCGTCACGGAAATAGCGTTGTACCGGATAGTCCGGACCGCAACCGTTGGCGCCGTGAATCTGCACCGCGTCGGCGGCGCTGCGGGCCGCCATGGTGGAGGCGAAATACTTGGCCGTGGAGGTGGCCATGATCGAGCGGGGATCCCGTTCGTCTTTCATGCGACCCGCATGGAGACACAACATGCGCGCCGCTTCGATATGGGTGATCATGTCGGTGATCATCCTCTGGATCAAAGGATGCTCCCGCAGATGAACGCCGAACTGTTTGCGTTGACTGGTATACTCCAGACAGGCCTCCAGGCACCCCCGGGTCAGCCCCACGCAACCGCACCCCACGCAGAAACGGCCATGATCCAACGCCGCCCCCGCCACATGGGAAAATCCGAAACCCGGACGCCCCACCATGTTCGCTTCCGGCAGTTCACAGCCGTCGAAGGTGAGGACCGCCAGCATGGCGGCGCGAAAACCCAGGAGTCCGGACAAGGGCTTGCGGGTCAATCCGGCCCGATCCCCCTCCACCAGAAAGGCGACCGGCTTGTTCTCGAACTGGGCGAACACCAAAAACAGATCGGCGATCTGACCGCAGGAGATCCATTTCTTCTCGCCATCCATACGGTACGCGCCATTTTCCAGGCGGGTGACCGTGGTTTCCACATTCTTGGCATCGCTGCCGATGTTGGGTTCGGTGAGGGCGAAAGCGCCGATGGTCTCGCCCCGGGCCAGTCTGGGCAGCCACACCTGTTGCTGCTCGGTGGAACCCCAGATGCTCAACGCCTGACACACCATGCCATGGACCGTCAACAGACTCAGCAGCGAGGCGCTGCCGCGCCCGATCTCCTCGCACAGCAAGCCGAAGGTGACGCTGTCCATGCCGCCGCCTCCCCATTCCACGGGAACCGTGGCGCCCAGATAACCCCGGTCGGCCATGGCACGAATCACGCTCTCCGGCAGCCGTTGCTCCTGATCCCATTGATCCGCGAACGGTGCGACCGTTTCATCGACAAAACGTTTGAACGCCTCTTGGGCAATCGATTGCTCCGGGGTCCACTCCATGATGCAAACTCTCCTGGCTCGCCTCTTTCAATACCCTTGCCGCACCATCCCGGCCTTGTCTTTAAAGCCGGATCAATGCGCCGTCCCCGTCTCGGCCTGGGTCAAACAGGAGACCCCCTTCTTGAACATGCACTGATCCTCTTTTTGATAGGTATCAAAATAGAGTACCATCTTGCCATCCTTGTTTTTCTTCTCCCGCACGATCTGGAGAAAATAGTCATGACTCAAAATTTCGCCATTGGACAAATGCCGCCTGGGATTTTTCTTACCCTTGCCGGCCAACACACCCCCATACCGCAAATAAGAGACCATGCTGTCGGGATCGGCGGAACGACCATAGCGCATGGCCTCGACCAGCAACATGACGGAATCGAAAGCCTGGGCCGCCGTGGTATAGGAAGACAGCTTCTTTTTGAAAACGGCGTTGTATTCCGTGATGAAGCGGGCGTTATCCGGATCGTCCTCCTTGAAAAGCCCCACCACGATCGATCCGATCACAGGCGACGGTCCCCTGCCGCCTATCTCCAAAAATTTCGGATCGTTCTGGGAAATACCCAGAATGATGGGCACTTCGATCTTGAACTCCCGGAGCAAGGTGATGAACGGGATGGCTTCCCGGGTTGAACCGGAAAAAAAGATCGCATCCATCGGTTTGGCTTTATGTTTGGTCAAAAACCGGGTGACGATGGGAAAAAAATCTTTCTGATCCGGATAGATCGACTGATAAAACGCGACATTCGCCTGGTCGATGTGATTGATATGCTTGGCGAGCAAATTGGCCAATTCCTCGCCGGTGGAACTTCTCACATAAACAAGGCCGACATTCTTGCACCCGACCTCTGCGCAAGCCTTGGCCATGAGTTCAGCCTGGGCGTTATTGTTGGGAAGATTACGAAAAATATATTTGAAATTGTGCTGGGTCAGTTTGGTGGTGGTGGTAAAAGGCCACAAATTGATGATGCGAAACTTCTCGAAAACAGCGGAGCCGATCACAGCGTTTTCCCCGCCCCCGCCGGCGGACAACACCGTGGCCACCAGATTCTGTTCCGAAATATCCTTGGCAAAGTCCCACATTTCGTTGGGATTGGGCGAGGAGGGCAGAGCCACCTCGATGGCCTCCAATTTTCTACCATTGAAAACGCCGTTAGGGCTTTGATTGACCTCATCAACCGCCATCTTGATGCCGTTGTTGAAGGCTTCCCGCTTGCCGCTGGTATAATATCCGTAACCGATGCGGATGGGTCCGGTATCGGATTGACTCGCCGCGTCTGTTTTGGAACGGGCAGAGGAGTCCTTTCCAGACACCACCCAATCGACCCACGACTGGACCATGGCGCGGCTTTTTTCCGGGGCGAACCAGAACATCTGAGCGGCGATGATGAGCAAAACCAGACAAAACAACAGAAAGTAATAAAATTTCTTCATGGCAATGGCATCTTACCGATCGCGCACGAACGGCGTGCATGGGTCAGCGGCATTCCGCCCCGGACCAATCCTCCGGCATTGCCCACCCATGATTATTGCCCCCCCAGAATCAAAGGCAGACCATCCTTGCCGGAACCGATCACCACCACTTTGGAATTGTTGGACGAGGCCAGTTTCTCCGTGGCTTGAATCCCCAGCCATTGCAGAATGTTGGGATCCTTCAAGGATTCCCCGATCTTTTTCTGATAGTCATAGATACCCTGGGCCTCCCGACGCTTGCGCTCGGATTCCTGCAACTCCCGCTCCAGGCGATAGACATAGGCCTGCATCTCCTGCTCGTGGACCAGTTTCTCCTCGATGGCCCGCTGGATGGGATCCGGCAAGGTCACGCTGCGGATGATGACATCGTCGATGATGACGAATTTCTGACTGGCCGGCTCCAAGGCTTCGCCAATGATCTCCTGGAGCATTCCCTTGCGGGTGGTATAGATCGCCTCCGGGGAGTAACCGCCGATGGCCCGTCTCAGGGCGGCTTCGACCTCCGGGATCACCACGGACTGGATGTAATCCGGACCCACACGCTGATGCAAATAGCCCAGCATGCTGTGTTCGGGTTTGAAGCGGATCGACATCTTGAGGGTCACCGGCAGACCCACGGAGGTAAGCACCGTGAAATCACGCACCAGAGCCTGGAGACGCACGTTGTAGGGGGTCAATTTGTCCCACGGCCAGATCAGGTAAAGCCCTTCCGTGTAGACATTATCCACCACGGTCCCGCCGAAGAATCGTTTGTAAAGCACGCCGCCTTCGCCGGACTGGATGGTAATCACCATGCGCGGCCATAAAAACAAAACAATAAGGACCAAAATCAGGAGGGAAACCACCATGGACATCCCGGCCCGCTGAATAAAACCGCGTATCTTGGATGCAACGGTTGAGAAAGTCATCATTCGAGCCAATCCGCATCAAATGATCTCCTTGTCCCGTCACAAACGACGGGACAAGGAGATGATGAAGCCTCCAGAGATTGTACACAGCAACGCCACCCTGGTGAAGGCACTCCTGTCACGATTTGCACCAGGAGCGCCCACCAGGATCAGGCGCCATTCCTCGAAAAAAGCACAGGATCAGGCGGCATTCTGTTCGGTGCGCATATTTTCCGCGACCTTCTTGCCGGCCTCGAACTCTTCTCTGAAGTAGGTACGCATTTTGGAAGGATCGAAGTTGAAGAAGTTGCCACCGGACTCAAAGTGCTGGATGAACACCCGGCCCACCGCATAGGTGGCGGCGGCGCCGAAGACGGACATGCTGGTCATGCCCAGCCAACTGCCCACACCGGGGAAGGCTTTGAGCATGCTGGCCACACCCATGCCACCAGCCACGGGCAGGGTGCCGCCCAGCAAGGAGAGCAGCAACTTTTTGCCGATGTCATCGGTGAACTTGAGGTCGTAGAGCTTGGCCAGTTTGTAGAGCAAACGGGTTTGAATACCAATCAGAATGCCGACATCCACGGAAGGCAGGGGAATCAGGCCCGTGCCCAGGGAGGCGAACATGTAATTCTTGGTCAGGTTTTGCGCATCCTTCAAGCGCTCCATGATTTCGGCATCCGTTTTGGCGACGGGTTCGGCCACGGTTTCGGCCTCGGCTTCCAGCACGGTTTCGGTCTCACTCATTTTAGTCTCCTCTGGTTGGATTAACGGGACTTTACCCGATTGGACAGGATCTGTTTCCGTAGATCCATGAACTTGCACAGTGGGTGGATGGTCTACCAGATCCGCCGCCGGATCCGGAAGCGGTGGGGAACTGGACGCTGGAGTCAGCGGGACGGCTTGGGTCGGCTCCACCGGAGAGGCCACGGCATGCTCAATTGGCGCTTCCACCGGGGGTTCCACCGGCAGCGATCCGGAAGCACCTTCCTGGGCTACGGCCTCAGGAACCGGAGCATCCGTTGATTCGGTGGCAATTTTGGTAAACCGGGGAAACCGTCTCGCTACCATGACACACTCCTGCATAATCGTCCACACATTGTCCACCATTGCCGACTACAGCCGACACAAAGCGGATCCGCCTTGTCAAAACCACACGCAAATCTTAACAACGAAAGATATAATGAACAATGATATATAAATGATACACTTTGAACAAAATGTCAAAGAAAAAGTCAAGAGCACCAAAAAAATTTTACCTGCCCTTTGTATGTGGGCTATAATCACAGATCATTTTTTGGGCACCCCGGGCAACGGGAATTTCTCCCGACCCAATCAAGCCGATCACAATACCATAAATTTACCAAAATTCAACGAAAGCCTCTTGCGCCATGAAAAAAGAAGACATCCAGCAAATCCATCCCCTGACCCCCATGCAAGAGGGCATGCTGTTCCACGCCTTGTATGAACAAACGGCCAACCCCTACTTTGAACAATGCCAGTTCCGGTTGCGGGGACATCTGGACCTGCCCCGCTTTGAAATGGCCTGGAACGAAGTGATGCGTCGGCATGAGGTATTACGCGCCCGTTTTGTCCATAAAAGCGTTCAACAACCCCGCCAGGTTATTTTAAAAGAACAGAAAATTGTTATCAAATATCTTGATTGGCGCCATCTCTCGCCGGACGGACAACAGCAGGCGATTGAGAACCATAAAAAAAACGACTGGGCCCTCGGATTCGACCTGAGCCGGGACGCGTTGATGCGCATGGCGGTCTTTCAGACTCAAGAACAACAGTTCGAGGTGATTCACAGTTTTCATCACATCATTCTGGATGGCTGGAGTGTCGGCATCCTGCACGAAGAGTCCCTCCAGATCTATACGGCCCTGATCCGCGACCTTCCCCATCGTCTGCCCCCACCCGTCCCCTTCGGACGTTACCTGCAATGGCTGGCCCGACAAGACCAGAAAGGAGCCGAACGGTTCTGGCAGCGCCATCTGAGCGGTTATCACCATCCGGTCACCCTGCCGGGATGCACCCCCTCGGAGCATGCCCCCTTCCAGGCCGAAGAGCGCCATTATACCCTTTCCGGCCCCTTGAGCGCCGCGCTGCGACAACTGGCCGCACGGCATCGGGTCACCCAGAACTGCCTGATCCAGACCGCCTGGGGCATTCTGCTGGCCCGCTACAATCAGGCCCAGGATGTGGTCTTCGCCGCCACGGTGTCGGGTCGCCCCCCGGAGATCCCGGATGTGGAACGGATGGTGGGACTGTTCATCAACGCCGTGCCGGTGCGCATCCGCGCCGAGGCCGATATGCCGTTTCACCGTCTGCTGCGACAGGTGCAACACGAGGCCAACACCGCCCGGGATTATCATCACCACTCCCTGGCGGAAATCCAGGCCAAAAGCCAACTAGGCCATGCCCTGCTGGATCACATCCTGGTCTTTGAAAACTACGCCGCGGCGGATATCGCCCAGTTCACCATCGCCGATGGCCGGGGAGGAGAACTGGTGGTCGAACAGTACAAACAGGTGGACCATTCCAACTATCCCCTCACGGTGCAGGTCATGCCCGGCGAACCGTTGGGGTTCAACATGATCATCAATGTGGCCGCCCTGCCCGTCTCCCAGGTGGACGCAATGATGGCCAATCTGCAAGCCATCCTCACCCAGGTGACCGACAACGACGTCGTGACCGTGGGGGCCATCTCGCTGCCGTCGCTGCCATCCCTGTCCGCGCTCCCACTCCCCCGACACCACAACACCATCCGAACCACCACCGATCCGAAAACCGTCCCACTGCTCCTGGCGGCCACCTTCACCGCCGAACCCCTCGCCCCCCACATCCGTTGGTGGGGTCGAGCCTTCGGAGTGAACATCGAACCTTCCTTCGCCGCCTACAACCAAATTTTCCAGGAACTGCTCAACCCCGACAGCCTGTTGTCCACCCACGCTGGTCCGGCGTTGCTGTTGATCCGCTTTGAAGACTGGATCCGCAACCTGCCCGCCCCCACCCTGGAAAGCTGCCGGATCCATCTGGAAAATGGTTACACCCAACTGCTCCACGCCCTCACCCGACACCGCAACCCGGCCCCCCGGATGATCGCTCTGCTGCCCCCCTCGCCGGAACTTGCGGAACTCCCGGAAGCGGTGAAACCGATCCACGCCTTGTACCAACGTTTCCGCGCCTGGCTCGACAGTGGCGCGCAAGGCCCGTGGCAAAGGCTGGATCTGACGGAACTGGCGCCTTGGTTCGCCATCGAATCAATCTTCGACACACTCCAGGATCAAACCGGACACATCCCCTTTTCCGACCCCTACTACGCCGCCATGGGGCTTTGGATCGCCCGCAAGATCGTGGCACTGCGGGCCACCCCCTTCAAGGTGATCGCGCTGGATTGCGATAACACCTTATGGCAGGGCATCTGCGGCGAAGGCGGCAGCCAAGGCGTGATCATCACCCCCGGCCATCGGGCCTTGCAGCAATTCATGGTGGAACGGCATCAAGAGGGTTTTCTGCTGGTTCTCAACAGCAAGAACAATCCGGAGGATGTCTGGGAGGTGTTCGCCAATCATCCCGACATGGTGTTGCGCCGGGAACAGATCGTCACCACCCGCATCAACTGGCGAGCCAAATCCGACAATCTCCGGGAGATGGCCAAGGAGTTGAATCTGGGGCTGGACAGTTTCGTCTTCCTGGACGACTCCGGGGTGGAGTGCGCGGAGATGATGACCCACCGCCCCGAGGTGCTGACCCTGCAACTGCCGGAAGATCCGGAGGATTTTTCAGTATTTCTGCGTCTGGTCTGGGCCTTCGATCGTTTCGCGGTCACCCAGGAGGATCAACAACGCAGCGCCATGTATCAAGAAGAGCAACAACGCCGCCAGCACCAGGAACAGGCCGACTCCCTGGAGGACTTTCTCCACACCCTGGAAATCCAGGTATTCATGGAGCCGTTGCAAAAAGAACATCTGCCCCGTGCCGCGCAACTCACCCAACGAACCAACCAGTTCAATCTCAGCACCATCCGCCGGGATGAAGCCGCCATTGAAGCCCTGCTGCGTCAACCCGAATGGCTGGGCTGGTGCATTCATGTGACGGATCGTTTTGGGGATTACGGTCTGGTGGGTGTGGTGCTCGCCCGGCAGGAAGACAACCGGTTGTGGGTGGATACCTTCCTGTTGAGCTGCCGAGTATTGGGACGGGGGGTGGAAACCGCCATTCTGAGTGGTCTGCGTCATCACGGTCTGGCCCGTGGCATCGACCGTCTGGTGGCCGAATACCGCCCCACCGCGAAAAATCCCCCGATCCTGGCCTTTCTGGAGCAAAGTCCCCTGGAGCCGGAGTCCACCACCGCACACGGCGTCCTGTATGGCGCCCCCTGCGCCGACCTGCCGGAAACCGCGCCCCATGTGCGTTTCTCCCATGATCGCCCACCCCCCCCGAAACCGGTGGCACCCCCACCCGCCGCCGCTCCAACGATCTCCGCGCCCGTCCAGCCGCTGGACCAGTCGAAGGCCGGATCCGCCTCACGCCTGCGGGCCTTGCGCTGGCGCGCCGATCTGGTCAACAACGACCGTCTGGTACACAAGGCCCACTATCTGCCTCTAACCCACAGCTCCGGGGAGGCCCTGCTGGCCCTGCCGGTGGACGGATCCCAGGAACGCGACCGCCTGACGACGCCCTTCGCGCCGTTGCAAGGCGAGACCCAACTCCAGTTGGGCACCATCTGGCAAGAGGTACTCGGATGCGGGGCCGTCGGGCGCTACGACTCCTTTTTCGAGCTGGGCGGGCACAGTCTCAAGGCGGTGCGCATGGTGGCGCGCATCCAGAAACAGTTCGGGGTGACGCTGCAACTGGGAGAGGTGTTCGCCCATGCCACCATCGCCGCCCTGGCCACCCTGATCCGCAACCGGTCGGGTCATCAGCCGGATCCCATCCAACCCGTGGCCCAACAGGAAACCTATCCGGTTTCCAACGCCCAGTTGCGGTTGTGGATTCTCCAGCAGATGGAAAACGACGCCATCGCCTACAACACCGCCTCCCTCTATGAATTCCGCGGGGAGCTGCGCGCCGACCTGCTGGAACAGGCACTGGAAGCCGTGGCCTTGCGCCACGAATCCTTGCGCACCACCTTTGTCCAGGAACCGGACCCGGTGGTGGATCCGACGACCATCCCCGCCACCGGCTTCGGTCAGCCCCGGCAGCGCATCCATCCCGGCTGTCTGACCCGCCTGACCCATCTGGATCTTTCCGGCGCGCCGGATCCGGACGGACAAGCCCGGGCCATGGCCCTGGAGGAGGCCCGCACCCCCTTCGATCTGGCGCAAGGGCCGGTATACCGGGTCACCCTGATGCGACTGGCGCCGCAACGCCATGTGTTGCTGCTCAACATGCACCACATCATCAGCGACGGCTGGTCTCTGGAAATTCTGCAAAACGAAACCATGACCCTGTACGCCGCGCTCCTGAACAACCTCCCGGCGCGTCTGCCGCCCCTGGCCATTCAATACAAGGATTACGCCGCCCATCAAAACGCCCGCCTTCAGGGGGAAGAGGCCACCCGGGCCCGGGAATACTGGCTCCACAAGCTCAACCACCAGTCCGCCGAGCCGATCCATCTGCCCACCGACTTCCCCAGACCGCCGGTGCAGACCTTTCAAGGACGCGTGCTGGTCCACGACTTCGACCCGCAACAGCGGGCCCTGCTCACCCGACTGGGCAACGATCATCAGGCCACCTTGTTCATGGTGCTGACCGCGCTCATCAAGGTAATCCTGCTGCGTCAGGCCGGTGGAACGCCGGAAAGCCGGGCGGTGATCGTCGGCACCCCGGTGGCCGGGCGGGAACGGCCCGAACTGGAAGAGCAGATCGGTCTGTATCTCAACACATTGGCGTTGCACGACATTCTCGATCCCGCCGAACCCTTCGCCGCCGTGCTGGCCAAGGTCAAACAGACCGTCACCGAAGCCTTCGCCCATCAGTTCTATCCCTTCGACCGTCTGGTGGAAGAGTTGAACCTGGAACGGGATCTGAGTCGTTCCCCGCTGTTCGACGTGATGGTGGTCATGCAGGATCTGCTGCCGGATCGTCCGGGGCCTGCGGGTCTGACCATCACCCAATACGCCGTGGATGCCCAGATCAGCCGCTTCGATCTGGTATTCGATTTTTTTGAGTACGAACAAAACCTGCGCATGGCCATCACCAGCAACACCGACCTGTTCACGCCTGAACGGATCGAGCGCATGGTGGGCCAACTCACCCATCTGATGCGCAGCGTGCTGACCACCCCGGAACACCCCATCGCCGGTCTGGATCTCCTGTCCGATCCGGAACGCCAATTGTTGCTGGAGGGATTCAACGCACACCGTCACCCCTACCCCCGACAGGCCACCATTCTCGACCGGTTTGCCGCCCAGGTGACCGCCACCCCCGAGGCCATCGCCGTCATCGCCGGGGAAGAGACCCTCGATTATCGCCAGTTGGACGGCTGGAGCAACCGCATCGCCCATCACCTGATGACCCGGGCCGAGGTGCGTGCGGAAGAGATCATTCCACTGCTGACCGACCGTTCCGCCGGATTTTTCGCCGGGGTGCTGGGCATCATGAAGGCGGGAGGGGTCTGTCTGCCCATCGACTCCGCCACCCCCAGGGAACGGATCGACTTCATGGTACGTGACAGCGGATGCCGCTGGGTGCTGTTCGGGGAGGAAAACGACCGGCCCTCAGAGCCGATCCCCCTGCCGACGCTGACGGTGAACGACTTCCGCAACGGGTCGGATGCTTCTCCCTCCGCCTGCCCGGCCCGTTGGGACTCCCTGGCCTATGTGATCTACACCTCCGGTTCCACCGGTCAACCCAAGGGGGTTTTGGTGGAACATGGGGGATTCATCAACATGGCCTTGGCCCAGATCCGGGCCTTCGGGGTCACGGCGGAGGATCGGGTCTTGCAATTCGCCTCCCCATCGTTCGACGCCAGTTTCTCGGAGATTTTCATGGCGCTCTTGTGCGGAGCGGCCCTGGTGCCGGTGGGATACGACACCATTCACCACCCGGAACGACTGCTGGAGCGGATGCAGGCCACCGGAGTGACCGTCGCCACCCTGCCGCCGGTCTATCTGCACACCCTGACCACCCTGGCCACCACCCGTGACCATCCCGGGCTCAACGGCCTCAGAACCCTGATCACCGCCGGGGAACCGCCCATCTTTGAAGACGCGCTCCATTTCGCCGCCCGGTTGCGTTATTTCAACGCCTACGGACCCACGGAGTGTTCGGTGTGCGCCACTTGGTATCGGGTATTGCCGGAACCGGAACGCTACCCTGGCGGACAGATTCCCATCGGCGCGCCTTTGGACAATCTCTCGGTGTACCTCCTGGACGGCTCCGACCACTTGGCCCCGCTGGGCACGGTCGGGGAAATCTGCGTGGCGGGACCGGGTGTGGCCCGGGGATATCTCAACCGCGAGGCGTTGACCGCCACCCGTTTTGTGGCCAATCCCTGGCAACCCGGCACCCGTCTCTATCGGACCGGGGATCTGGGACGCTGGCGCAACGATGGCACCATCGAACTGCTGGGCCGTCTGGACGAACAGGTCAAAATTCGCGGCCATCGGGTGGAACCCGGCGAGATTGCCCATCATCTGTTGCAACACCCGGAGGTGCGGGATGCCACGTTGCTGGTCCATCAGACCGACCCCAACACCCCGGAACTGATCGCCTGCGTCACCCCGGCCACCCTGCGCCCCGAGGCGTTGCGCTCCTGGCTGGAACCGATGCTTCCCGGCTACATGATTCCTGGCCGCTGGATCGTGACCGACCGACTGCCTTTGACCATCAACGGCAAGATCGACCGCAACGCCCTGCTGGCCACCCTGGCCCGACAGGAACCCCGTCAGGCCAGCGCGCACCCGCCCCGTTCTCCCCTGGAAAGCCGGATGCTTCAAATCTGGCAAAAAGTTCTGGGACGGGGGGATTTTGGCATCACGGATGACTTTTTCGCCCTGGGGGGAGACTCCATCAAGGCCATCCAGGTGGTGGCCTCCTTGAATGATCTGGGATTGGAGACCAAGACCATCTTCTTGTATCCCACCATCGCCACCCTGGCCCACAGCCTGGAAAACCGTACCCGGCGCCCCCTGCGCGCCGAAGAACCGGACCCGATTGCCGGACCGGTGCCACTAACGCCGATCCAGTCCTGGTTCTTCCGGGAGTACCCGGTGGATCACTACCACTTCAACCATGCGGAGTATCTGTTCTTCCGGGATCCCCTGAACGCGTCCGCGTTGCAGGCGGCCTTGCAGGCGGTGCAGGCCCACCACGACATGCTCCGAGCCTGTTTTCCGCCGGGAGCGGGACCGGACGGGGTGAGCCAAGCAATCCAGGGACCGGAGTTGCCGGTGGATTTCCAACTGCTGGATCTGCGCGGCATCGAAGCGGTGGAAACCGAGGTGGACCGTCAAACCAGAATCGCCCAAAGCGGCATGAATTTGACACACGGCCCCCTCTTGAAAACCCGCCTGTTCCGTCTGGATCAGGAGGACCGCCTGCTTTTCGTGATCCATCATCTGATCATCGACGCGGTTTCCTGGCGCTTTTTGTTGGATGACATCCTGCGGGGCTACGAGCAGCAGGTGGCCGGGCACCCCATCACCCTGCCCAGCAAAAGCAATTCCTTCAAACGCTGGTCCGAAGGGCTTCAACTCTATAGCCGCAGTTTGCGCCTGTTGCGGGAACGCCATTACTGGCAGGCCATCGAATCGACCCCTCTGGAAACGATCCCCCACCCCAAAACGGCGGAATCCTCCCTGCCGGTAGACATCCGGGATCAAAACATCACCCTCACCCCGGAGGAAACCGAAGCCCTGTTGGCCCTGACCCGCTCCCGGGAGCGGCCCTACCGGGTGATCGACCTGCTACTGTCTTCTTTGGCACAATCCTTGCAGAGAAAGTACAACCTCCATCACGTTCCCATCATGCTGGAAGGGCATGGACGGGAACCCGTCGTCGATGGGGTGGATGTGAGTCGTACAGTGGGCTGGTTCACCACGGTATTCCCATTTCTGTTGTCGGCGAGCCGGGAACAGAGCCTCGGGGAAGTGTGTCGCACCCTGCGGGAACGGTTGGACCAGATCCCCAATCAGGGCATCGGATACGGTATCTTGAAGTATCTGACCCCCGATGCCCTGAAACCCGGATTGAGTTTCCGGCTGAAACCACAGATCAGTTTCAACTATCTGGGGGAATACCGCCTGGATCCAGGCGATCTGTCCGCCCTTGTCAACAGTGATCTGGCACCTTATCGTGCAAGCGAACGGGCCGGAGCGCTTTATGATTGGATGTTCAACGCCATTGTGGAGGGAAAAGCGTTGCAGATTTTCCTGGCTTATGACGCCCAGCGGTTCGACGACCACACCATTCGCGATCTGCTCGATACCATGCGTGGCATTCTTCTCGATCACACCCGGTTAAATGACGCTTGACCTGCACTCCAATTATCATTCAAAGGTATCATTAACGATGAAAAAATTCTTGTTCAATGAAAAATTCAGCGCTCTGGCCGCGGTCGGATTGAGCATGTTCAGCATGGCATGCGGCGGCGGTGGTGGCGCGGACGGCAGCAACACCAACCTCGCCGTCGGTCCCACCTCCCTGACCGGTGTCTTCTCCGATGCCCCGGTGGATGGGTTGACCTATGTCAGCAGCCCCAGCAATTTGTCGGGCACCACCAAGAACGGTGGTCAATTCAGCTATCTGCCCACCGACACCTCCGTAACCTTCACGGCCAACGGCATGGGCCTCGGGTCCGCCACTCCGGGCGATTTCGTCACGCCTTTGGACATCGTGACCGATCCCATGGAGATCAACACCGCCAAAGCCGCCGGGCAACAAAACAAGGTCACCAAAATCCTGCGCCTGCTGCAAACCCTGGACACGGACCAGAATCCGTCCAACGGCATCACCTTGAGCAACAATGGCAGTCTGGCGGCCCAAACCCTGGACACCATCGACATCACCACCCTGACCAATCCCGTCTCCGAAGCCAATGCCGCCAAGCACTTCCTGGACGAACTGGACAAAAAAGGCAAATCCGGCAAGGCGTTCCATTTCACCCGTCTGGCCAACAAGATGGGACTCACCATCAACGGCACCCCCGCCAACACCCTGTTGACCAATCAGTGGAACACCCGCAAAGCCTCGGTGGAAACCGCCATCCAGGCCAAACTCGACGCCATCACCAGCAAAGGCACGGTTCCGGGTGTGGTGGTCAAGGTCACCATGCCGGACGGCACCAACAAAATGTTCTCCAGTGGTTATGCGAATGTCGAATCCAAAACCGCCATGACCACGGCCAATTATTTTCGCCTTGGCAGCATCACCAAAACCTTCACCGACATGACCGTGTTGCAGATGATGAGCGCCAAAGGATACGACATCAGCACCACCACCCTGGGTGATCTGTTCGGTGGTATCGGCGCCGCCTACGACGCGGCCACGTTCAAAGCCGCCGTGGATCCCAATGGCAAACTCACCACCGCCAAACTAGCGGCGCTCAAAGAGGTCACGGTCTACAAACTGCTCGCCCACCTCAGCGGCCTGCAACAGACCTCCTCCCAGAAAATGACCGACCAGTGGGGCAACTACGACTACACCTCCTGGGGTCTGATGGGCTATCTGAACAGCAGCCTCACCGGTGCCAACTCGGCCACCGTACCCAACAGCCGCACCACCCCCTTCACCGCCCAGGAACTGCTGGACATCAGCTATGGTATCGGCCTGGAAGAAACGGCTGGCTGGCACTATTCCAACGCCAACTATATCATGCTGGGCAAGATCATCGAAAAACTCTCCACCACCAGCAGCCCCTGGTACACCGAAGTCAAAAACCGCTTCGGCGCCGGCACCACCCTCAACCTGAGCGTCGACTACTACGCCGACGCCCCGGTTCCCCCGGTGGTTCCCCCGCTGCCGGGTGGCAACGACAAGGGCGCCGTCGGCTACATCGACTGGTACAACAACTTCAGCGGAGCCTGTTATCTCACCCCCCAATGCATCAAGGACACCAAATATCCGGTGGTCATCCATCCCAGCTTCTATGGCGCCGCAGGCGGCCTCACCGGCAATGTGAGCGATCTGTACGCCTGGGCCGGAGAACTGGGCAAGAAATACGAAGATCCCACCCATCCCATCGGCATCAATGCCTACTATTTCGAGGTGATCCCGAACGTCCTCCACATGGGACCGGGCATGTTCAAGAACGTGGATCGCAAACTGGTGGGTCATCCCGGTCAGGTGCAAGGGTATGACTGTTATGTGGGTTATCGTTACAATGTCAAGGAACCCATCGCCGCCTGCGCCAACACCACCATCAGCAACAGCGGCAAAATCCAGGTATTGGCTTTGAACGATATCATGGACCTGCTGGACGGAAAAACCGAAATCAAATAATTTCGCCGCTCCAAACCCGACCCCCGGCGCAAGCCGGGGGTTTTTTATGAAGTTTGACACATCTTGACACATTTGGATACAAAAGGATTAATCCAATCGGTCACAATGCAAATCCCAATCATGGGGACGATGATCCTGGTACCCTGGGGCATTCCACTTTACATCCTCCGCCGATTCGTCCATACTCGCCAAAAATGGCTGAAACGATGCTCAAGACCGTTCCAATCATCCCGGCTTCCATGGAAGAGTCGCATTCATGACCTACACTGTTCTGGGCATCTCCGCCCATTATCACAACTCTGCCGTCTGTCTGTTGCAAGACGGCCATCTGGTTGCCGCAGCCGAAGAAGAACGTTTTTCCCGCATCAAACATGACCCCTCCATGCCCAAGGCCGCCACCCGGTTTTGTTTGCGTCAGGCGGGCCTGACCATGGCCGACATCGATTGCGTGGCCTACTACGAACTGCCGGTCAAGAAACTGGGTCGTCAAATCTGGATGGGGCTGCCTGGTTTCACCCGCCGCCCGGACGAAATCCAACGCATGGATCCAAAACGTCCGGAACGGGAAATCCGTACCATTCTCGGCTTCGACGGCCCCATCGAATGGGTGGAACATCATCTGGCCCACGCGGCCAGCGCCTTTCATTTTTCCGGATTCCCGGAAGCGGCGGTCCTGACCGTGGACGGGGTGGGAGAGTGGACCACCACCAGTTACGGCGTCGGCAACGGTCAACAGTTGGAACTGTTTGAAGAGGTCGCCTTTCCCGACTCCATCGGATTGCTCTACAGCACCTTGACCAGTTATCTCGGTTTCCGGGTCAACGGCGGCGAGTACAAGGTGATGGGACTGGCCCCCTATGGCCAACCCCGCTTCGCCGACACCATCCGCGCCATGATCCAACCCGGCGAAAAGGGACAATACCGGCTGGATCTGCGCTATTTCGATTTTCTCAGAAACGAACGCATGTACTCCGACGCCCTGATCGAAGCCTTGGGAGCCCCTCCCCGGGAACCGGAATCGGACATGCTGCCATTTCACATGGATGTGGCCAAAAGCCTGCAAGTGGTGTTGGGAGAGATCATGCTGGCCAAGGCCCGTTATCTCCACCAACGGGTGCCTTCCGACAATCTGTGTCTGGCGGGCGGGGTGGCCCTGAACTGTGTGGCCAACGGATACGTGCATGCCAACGGTCCGTTCCGCAATCTGTTCGTGCAACCGGCCTCCAACGACGCCGGCGGCGCCCTGGGCGCGGCGGCCATGGCCCACATCCGCCGCCAAGAACAACCCTTGCCCAAAAAACGGCTGACCAACGTCTTTTTAGGTCCGGGTTACCCCTCAAGCGAAATCGTCCGTATGTTGGACTCCACCCCGGTGCGCTACGAAGACTATCGCGAACGCCCGGCGGAACTGTTCGACCGGGTGGCGGCAGCCATGGAGGCGGGCCAAGTGGTGGGCTGGTTCCAGGGACGTCTGGAGTTCGGACCCCGGGCCCTGGGCGGACGGTCGATTCTGGCGGACCCCCGCAATCCGATCATGCGGGACCACATCAACGCCCTGGTCAAAAAAAGAGAAGCCTTCCGCCCCTTCGCCCCTTCGGTGCTGGAAGAAAACATGGGAGACCATTTCCGGTTGCAAGCCCCCTCTCCGTTCATGCTGGAGACCTGCCCGGTCCATTCGGGACTCGATCTGCCCGCCATCACCCATGTGGACGGCTCGGCACGGGTGCAGACCGTCAACGCTTCGGAAAATCCCCGCTATCACGCCTTGTTGCAGGCCTTCCACCGCCGCACCGGCTGTCCTTTGGTGTTGAACACCTCCTTCAACATGCGCAGCGAACCCATTGTCTGCTCCCCCCGCGACGCCCTCTCCTGTTTTGTGCGCGCCGGGATCGATCTGCTGGTCCTGGAAGATTTCGTCATCGAAAAAGACGCCATTCCCCCGTTCTGGAAGCAGGCGCTGGAGATCATCGAAGGCAACCAGTCATCCGGCATCACCCATCGGGTGTACACCTTCTTTTAGTGGACATGCCCCATCATGAGCCTGACACCACCCGACCTCACCAAAATCCTGGCCAATCAAATCGCCG
Source organism: Magnetococcales bacterium (assembly GCA_015231755.1). NCBI lineage: Bacteria > Pseudomonadati > Pseudomonadota > Magnetococcia > Magnetococcales > Magnetococcales bacterium. The sequence continues at coordinate 115,580 of JADGAZ010000013.1, forward strand.
ACCGTCTGGCCGCAGTGGACGATCTGCCTCGTCTGCTGGAGTCCATGCGCCAGTTGGGGATGTTCAGCGGTCAGATGGATCTGTCCACGCATCAGGCCCAGCCCCTGCCCACCCCTGCCATCGGTGAGGCCACCACCCGCATCGGCATCTGGGAACCGGTGACGGAACAGGGCCAAACCCGCTACGAACGGATCGAAACCGATCCCTTCAACGCCTCCCGCTGGTCCGCCGCCGAACACATCCCTCCGAAAAGCGCCAAAAAACGCATCGTCTATCTGGGAGAGTCGGTGGCCCGTGGATTTTTCTTCGATCCCCATTTCAATCCCGTCCAGGTGATGGAAAGCCTGCTGGCCACCCAACCCGGCGACACAGGCTACGAAATCATCGATCTGGCCTGCAATGGCCAGTTCATGCCCGGACTGTTGAAACTCGCCCACGAGGCGGTGGCCCTGCAACCCGATCTGATGATCCTGTTCGCCGGCAACAACTGGCTGGAACCCAATACCTTGTGGCGTGAACTGGCGCCGACGATGGCCCGGACGCTGCGGGAAGGGGCGGGATTGGCCGGCATCAACCGGGTGATCCAGAATTGGCTCCAGCAACGGGCCGCAGCCTATGTGCAGCAACTATCCACCCTGGCCCGGGCCCGGCAACTGCCAATTCTGGTGGTGATTCCGGAATTCAACTTGGCAGATTTCGCCTCGGACACCATCATCGGCACCCCGAAGGCAACCCGCGATGGGCAGGGCGTGGACCCGGCCCGCTGGCAATACCTGCTGGAGCAGACCCGGACGGTCATCGACCAAGGCGAATGGGACGAAGGGGCGACCCTGGCCCAACAACTCATCGAATACGACCAGGGCACCACCTCGGTGGCCTACGCCCTGCTGGCCCGTTGTCTTCAGGAGCAAGGACACATCCCAAAGGCCCGGGAGGCACTGGAACAGGCCCGTGACGCCATGTTGTGGTGCTGGCCCCTGTTGACGCCCCGTTGTCCCGCCGTGGTACGCTCCACCATCCTCCAAGAGATCGATCGGGTTGGAACGCCCTGGTTGAGCGGCATCGACCTGCCCAGCCGGTTCGCGACGTGGCTGGAGGGAGCCATTCCCGGACGACGCAGCTTCTTCGATTATTGCCATCTCACCGCCGAAGGGACCGCCATGGTGGCCTCGGCTCTGGTAGTGGCCATCCGGGAACGGCTGGAAGGGGCGCAGACCGATTGGCACGCCCTGATGACCCGCGCCCCGGCTCCGAATCAAGGAATCATCCGCCGTGCGCATCTGTTCGCGGCCATGCACAACGCCTCCTGGGGTCAATCCCGGGAACTGGTGCGCCATCACGCCGAGCAGGCCTCAGGACAGGATGGACCGGTGACCTTGGCCACCTTCATGGCCGATCTGGCCTGTCGGCGGCTGCCCGGGGCCTTGTGCGACCTGTTTCCCGAGGTGTTGCAGGCCGACGATCTGTTCGCCACCTTCCGACTGGCGGACATGGGTCCGCGACGCCACGATCTTTTGGCCGAAGAGTTGACCCGCGCCTTCCAAAAAACCGATCCCCAACTGCCCGACCGGATCCAACAGCGTCTGTTGCAGGCACACGCCCTGGACGCATCCCCCATCGATCTGCTCGATCCGTATTATCACATCACCACCTGGTGCCAGCCCGAAGGGGATTGGTGGAAACAGTCGCTCCACTTCAAGGCCTATGACCGGGTGAGCCGCTTTCTGCTGGTGATCGCCGATCCGTCCCGGAATATACGTCTCACCATCACTCACCGGATTCCGCCAGCCTCCCATCCGGATGGCGCGTTGGCGGTGCAGATCAACCAAACCCGACTCCCCGCCCTGCCGCTCCACACCGCCTGGACCACGACTACCCTCTCCATTCCGGCCCAACTTCTGGTGGCGGGCAAAAACGAAATCACCCTCCACTGGCCGGTGATTCAACCCGTTTCCACCCCTGTCAGCCCCATGGCCGACCGGATCGACGCAGGGGAACTGCCGCTCTTCTTGCAACACTGGGGCGAGATCAATACCTTGCTGGCGGAACTGGCCCCCTGATCCGGGCCTGTTCCTTACGTTTTTTCGATCCGGGCCTGTTCTGGCGTTTCTTGTTTACCCGATCACTGTAAATGATTTTATTTTCCATACAGAATCGGGTATCATCACGAACATTCCTGGATGCAGAATTATAAAAATAGACTCGTTTGCCTATTTTTTAATCAATTCATGGTGCGCCAATAAACCACGCCAACCAAGCCAGCCCGGACAAGAACCCGAAATTTCATTCTGATCCTTCTTGCGGAGAGACAATCACGACATGAATGAATGGCGCGAGCAACTGAAACACCATGTCAACACCCTTGAGAAACTTGAGAAATTCATTCATGTCTCCCCGCAGGAACGGGAGGCGATCCTGGCCCACAAAAACACCCGCTGGGGCACCACTCCCTATTTCGCCGCCCTGATGGACAAAGATGACCCGGAATGCCCAATCCGCAAACAGGTCATCCCCTCGATGCTCGAACTGCAAAACGAGTTTGGCATGGAAGGGTATCTGGTCTGGAAGGAAAACCGCGACACCCAGGAAAAACGTCCCGACTCCATTGCCCGTCAATACCGGGACCGGGTGGCCTTCACCGTCACCCAGACCTGCGGCATCTACTGCCGCCACTGCTTCCGCCGCGAGATGACCATCGACAAGGTGCTCAAACTGCGCCTCGATGTGGATGAAGGGCTGCAATGGCTGTCCGAACACCCGGAAGTGCGGGATGTCTTGATCACCGGCGGGGATCCCCTGCTGCTGTCGGACGACGAAATCGAATACCTGATCCGCCGCATCCGGGAGATTCCCCACATCCAGATGATCCGTTTCGGTACCCGTCTGCCCATCGTGCTGCCCCAACGCATCACCCCATCCCTCACCAAACGGCTGGCGGGATACCACAAGGTGCCGATCTGGATCAACACCCAGTGCAACCACCCCAAGGAACTCACCGAACTCACCGCCCGGGCGGTCTACGATCTGGCCACCTGCGGCATCAATGTGGGCAATCAGGCGGTGCTGCTCAAGGGGATCAACGACACGGTGGAGGTGTTCCGGGAACTGCACCAAAAACTCCTGAGCATCCGCATCCGGCCCTACTATGTCTTTTATTGCGAAGCCGCCCCCGGCATCGATCACTTCCGCACCCCGCTGGAAAAAGGGGCGGAATTGATCCGCGACGCCCTGCGGGGTCACACCACCGGACTGGCCCAGCCCCTGTATGTGGTCGCCACCAACATCGGCAAGATTCCCATCGTGGCCAGCGACTCCATCGTGGACAAAAACGACCAGCGTTATCTGCTGCGCAATCACGATGGCCGTTTCACCGAACTGCCCGTCATTTCATAATCAAAACGCCTCCTGCACCCCGGAAACCATGGACCCCATGACCAATCAGATCCCACACACCCCGGATTCGCCCCCGACCTCCCAACGTTCACACGCCGAACCTCTGGCCATCATCGGCATGGGGTGTCGTTTTCCCGGAGGCGCGCATAGTCCAGCGGCATTCTGGGAGCTGTTGAGCCAAGGCAAGGATGGGGTGATCGAAACCCCGCCGGAACGGTGGAGTCTGGGACGCTTCTGCGATCCGGATCCCTCCCGGCCCGGGAAGATGCCGGTCCGGCAGGGCGGATTCCTGCAAGAGCCCATCGACGGCTTCGATCCGCTGTTTTTCGGCATCTCCCCCCGGGACGCCCAGGCCATGGATCCCCAACAACGCCTGTTGCTGGAGGTGGTGTGGGAGGCGTGCGAAGACGCCGGACTCGACATGGACCGGATGAACGGCTCCAATACCGGGGTGTACATCGGCGGCTTCATGCAGGATTTCACCGCCATTATCCTCAGCCCCCTCAACCGGCCCCTGCTCAACAACAGCTCGGCCATCGGGGTTAATCTGGCCATGCTGGCCAATCGCATCTCCCACGCCTTCAACCTGCTGGGACCGAGCATCGCCATGGACACGGCCTGCTCCTCCTCTTTGGTCAGTTTCCATCAGGCGTGCCAGTCGGTGTGGAACGGGGAATGCTCCATGGCGATCAGCGGCGGGGTCAATCTCATGATCCGGCCCGAATACAACATCGCCTTGCACAAGGGACAGTTCCTGGCCCCCGACGGACGCAGCAAAAGCTTCGACGCCCGTGGAAACGGCTATGGACGCGGCGAAGGGGCGGGCATCGTGGTGATCAAACCCCTCTCCGCAGCCCAGCGGGACAACGACCGGATCTATGCCCTGGTACACGCCACCGGAGCCAATCAGGATGGCCACACCAACGGCATCACCGTGCCCAGCGGCCCGGCCCAACAGGCCTTGATCCGCAAGGTGTGCGCCGCCGCCGACATCGATCCGCAAAAAATCCGCTACATCGAAGCCCACGGCACCGGCACCCCGTTGGGGGATCCCACCGAATGCAAAGCCCTGGGCAGCGTCTATGGTCTGGGTCGCCCGGAGGATCAACCCTGCATGGTCGGCTCGGTCAAGGCCAACATCGGACATCTGGAGGCCGCCGCCGGCGTGGCCGGCGTGATCAAGGCCGTCTTGTGCCTGCATCACCAACAGATTCCCCCCCAGGCCAACCTGGAAACCCTCAATCCCAACATCCCCTTCGAGGCGTTGCGCCTGCGGGTGCCCCGTGCCCTGCAACCCATGCCCGCCGGGGATGGACCCGCCCTGGTGGGGGTCAACTCCTTTGGCTATGGGGGCACCAATGCCCATGCCATCCTGTCGGAAGGACCGAAAACACCTCCAGCCTCTCCGGTGGCCACCGATTCCCGGGAACAACTCATTCCCCTGTCGGCCCGCTGCGAAGCCGGACTCAACGCCCTGGCCAAACGGTGGCTCGACTGGCTTGAAACCACCCAACCCCTGCCGACCCTGCCCCATCTGGGACGGGCCGCCGGGGTGCGTCGCACCCATCACGACCATCGTTTGGCCCTGGTGGCCGATTCCACCGAGGGGTTGATCGCACAACTGCGCGCCCTGACCGCCCCGGATGCCCTGCCCCCGTCCCACAGCCAGATCTCGGGCCAACAGGCCAAACGTCCGGTGTTCGTGCTGACCGGCATGGGCCCCCAGTGGTGGGCCATGGGTCGCCAACTGCTGGCCGAAGAACCCATCTTCCGCCAGACCGCCGCAACCATCGACGCCCATTTCCAGAAGGTGGCGGGTTGGTCGATCCTGGAAGAGATGCAACGCCCGGAAGCCGAATCCCGCATCGCCGAAACCCGCTTCGCCCAACCGGGCAACTTCGTGGTTCAGGTGGGACTGGTGACCCTGCTGCGGGCCTGGGGGGTGGAACCCGCCGCCGTGGTGGGACACAGCTTAGGCGAGGTCTCTGCCGCCTACATTACCGGCGCGTTGAGCTTCGAGGACGCCATTCTGGTGAGCTATCACCGCAGCCGGCTGCAACAAAAAGCCGTGGGCGCGGGACGCATGCTGGCGGTGGGACTGCCCCCGGAAGAGTGTCCCCCCCTGCTGGCCCCCCACGGAGGCAAGGTGGTGATCGCGGCCATCAACAGCCCCACCTCCAGCAATCTGGCCGGAGACGCGGACGCCCTGGCCATCATCGCCCAACAACTGAAGGCCCGGGGGGTCTTCAACCGGTTCTTGCGGGTGGACATCCCCTATCACAGCCCGGCCATGGATCCGTTGAAGCCGGAACTGCGGGCCTCTCTGGTTCACATCCAGCCCCGCATTCCCACCCTGCCCCTGTATTCCACCGTCACCGGCCTGCCGGTAAAAGGAGCGGATTGGGGGGCGGAATACTGGGTGCAAAACCTGCGGGAGCCGGTGCTGTTCGCGGCGGCCATGGGGAGTCTCATCCAGGACGGTTATGGACTATTCATGGAGATCGGACCCCATCCGGTGCTGGCCACCTCCATTCAGGAGTGCCTGAGCCACAAGGGCGTGACCGGCGAAACCCTGGCCACCCTGAATCGCACCAAACCGGAACGGGCCACCCTGCTGGAAACCGTGGGCAAGCTCTATACCTATGGTTATCCAGTGGCCTGGGAACGGATCTATCCCGCCGAACTGGAACAACACCTCTGCCTTCCCACCTATCCCTGGCAACGGGAACGGTATTGGCCCGAGAGCGACGCGGCATTGATGGATCGTCTCTACACGGTGGAACACACCCTGCTGGGTCAAAAGATCAACGCGCCCCTGCCCACCTGGGAGAGCCAGTTGAATCCGGCTTTGGTGCCCTTCTTGAACGATCACCGGGTGGAAGAGTCGGTGGTTTTTCCCGGCGCCGGATATGTGGAACTGGGATTGGCGATTCACCGGCTGGTGGTCCAGGACGAACCCTGCCTGCTGGAGCGGTTGCAATTTCATCAGGCGCTGGTGATCACCGGCGGGGAAGCCACCCTGCGCATGAGCTTCGATCCCAAAAGCCACCAGTACACGGTTCACAGCCAACGCGCCGACCAGCCCGATCACTGGACCCTGCACGCCTCCGGAACCCTCTCCCCCGAACCACTGGGAGACGCCACCCATCTGGATATGAACACCGTGCAGCGCGCCTGCACCGAATCCATGGAGATCGACGCGATCTATGCCCAACTGGATGCCACCGGTCTGCATTACGGCCCCTGGTTCCGGGGCATCCGCCAGATCAGGCGGGGAGAAAACGCCGTCTTGGTGCAAGTGGCGGCCCACCCGGAGTGGAGCCGGGCCGACGACGCCCATCGGCTGCATCCCACCTTGCTGGACACCTGCTTTCAGGCCTTGATGATCACCATGAAGCCGGATGACGGGCTGTATCTGCCGGTGGGGATTCAGCGTCTGCGCTTTTACGCCACTCCCGCCGCGCCGTTTTGGTGTTACATCCAGATCACGGATCACAATGCCCGTTTCATCGAGTGTGATCTGACCCTGTGCGACTCCGAAGGCCGAATCTACGCCGAATTGGAAAAATTGCGCTGCAAGGCGGTGCCCAAGGGTCAAAACGACGAGGAAAACGCCGCCCTCAACGACTGGCTCTACCGCCTTTCCTGGGAACCCGTGGAACGGCCCGCCGCCACAACGGCCTCTGCACCCAAGAACGATCCCCTGCCCCTGGTCATTCTGGACCACGACACCCCCCTGGGAGGCTCCTTGGCCAAACAGTTGGCCGCGGCGGGAGCGGGCCGGGTGGAACGGATTTCCCACCCCCTGGCTGGACTCGACGCCGCGCTGGCATCCCTCGGACCCTGCCGGGCGGTGATCGATTTGTGGGGTATGGCCGCCCAATCGACTCTGGAAGATCCCATCGGCATGAATCCGGCGATCGACACCCTGGGCTTGATCCAGACCCTGGTCCGAATGGGCGAAAGCGGAAACACTCCCTCATCCGGCCCGCCCCGACTCTATATGGTGACCCAGGGGGCGCAACCCGCGGGTCAGCCGGAAACCCTCTCGGGCCTGCATCTGGCTCCGCTGGTGGGACTGGCCCGGGTCGCGGCCAACGAGCAGCCGGGACTGCGTTGCACGGTGCTGGATCTGGATCCTCACGATCCTGCCGCCTGTCTGGCGGATCTGGCCGCCGAGGTGCTGGCGGATCTGGCGGAAAGCGAAGTGGCTTGGCGGGACGGACAACGACTGGTCAACCGTCTGGTGCGGGCAGAGGCCGCGACCCTGGCCCAGCAACAGATCGAACCCAACGACGATCCTGCCACCAGAACGCCGTTTGTGCTGGAAGCGGGCCGACCGGGTGTCCTCTCCTCGTTGCAGTTGCGAGCCTGCGAGCGTCGTCCCCCCGGTCCCGGAGAGGTGGAGATCGAAGTCCACGCCGCCGGCATCGGCGCCCGGGATGTGACCCGCATCACCCAGCGGGATCCGGAAGGAACGCTGGACAAAACCTTCTTCGGCGATGGCATCGGCATGGAGGTCTCCGGTGTGGTGACCCGCGTGGGTCCGGGGGTCCAGGCCCCGGCCAAAGATGAAGCGGTTCTGGCCATTCTGCCGGGAGGTTTCCGCTCCCACATCACCTTGCCGGTCAACGCCATCTGGACCCTGCCCAGACCCAGACGCATCGGCGACGCGGAGTGCGGCGGACTGCCCATGGCCTTTCTGGCGGCCTATTTCGGGCTTTACCGGGCCTATCTGGGCACCGGGGAAAAGGTGTTGATCCATTCCGCCCACTGCGGCATGGGTCTGGCCGCCATCCAGGTGGCCCAATGGCGTGGCGCGGAGCTGTTCGTCACCGCCGACACCCCGGAAAAACGCAAATTCCTGCGCTCACTCGGACTGCGCCACGTCTTCGACAGCCGTTTTCCCACCTATGTCGAACAGATCATGGCCGCCACCGGGGAGCGGGGAGTGGATGTGATCTTCAACACCTTGGGTGGCGAAGCCGGTCAAAAAAGCGTGCTGGCCCTGGCCCCCTTCGGGCGTTTCGTCGAACTGGGCGAGTATGCCGCCCGCAAAGATGCGGCGTGGAATTTAGCCAGCGTGGAACGCAACCTCAGCTTCATGTCCGTGGATCTGGATCATCTGGCCCGGCGTCGGGAGATCATGCCCTTCTTGCTGGAAGAGATTTCCGCCCAGTTCGCCAACGGCACCTTCAAACCGATCCAGACCCATGTCTTTCCCGCCGACCGGGCCGCGGAAGCCTTCGAGCATGTGCAAAGCGGTCAACTGGGCAAGGCGGTGTTGGACATGCGGGGCACCGGCCCCATGACCATCCTGCCGCAACGCCAGGAACCCCCATTGTTTGACGCCGACGGCACCTATCTGATCACCGGGGGTTTCGGCAGTTTCGGACTGGAGCTGGCCGCCTGGATGGGACGACAGGGAGTACGACAACTGGTGCTGACGGGTCGTCAGGGCGCGGCCTCCCCCGAAGCCAAACAGGCTGTGATGGCCCTGGAATCCACCGGGGTGCGGGTGATGGCCGTGGCCATGGATGTCACCAGTTCCACGGAGGTGACCCGGCTCATCCAACGCATCGGCCACACCATGCCACCCTTGCGGGGGATCGTGCACGCGGCGGCGGTGCTGGACGACGGACTGCTGATGGATCTGGATCCCGACCGCATGCGGCGTGTGCTGGCTCCCAAGGCTTTGGGGGCATGGCATCTGCATCGGGCCACCCAGTCCCTGAAACTCGACTTCTTCGCGCTCTTCTCGTCGGTTTCGTCTTTGATCGGCAACGCCGGACAAGGCAACTATGTGGCGGCCAACGCCTTTCTGGATGCCCTGGCCCACGCCCGCCGCGCCGCCGGACTGCCGGCCACCAGCATCAACTGGGGTGCCTTGGGGGAGGTGGGCATGGCGGCTCGCGACAAAGAAGTGGAGCGCCGTCTGCAACGGGGAGGCATTCACAGCATCGGCATCACCCAGGCCATGAACGCCTTTGCCCGGGTATTGCGCTGGAATCCGTCCCAACTGGGGGTGCTCCACATGGATTGGGAGGCCTTTGCCCAAACCAATCCCCTGGCCACGCGCATTCCCCGCTACAGCGGTCTGGTGGCCTCGGAAAACAATCCGTCCAGCCACAAGAACACCTCCCAACTGCGCCAGCAATTGGCCGCCAGCCCGGAGAACCTGCGTCGCGGCATCCTGGTGGACCACATCCGCGCCCTGGTGGCCAAGGTGCTGGGCATTCCCAATCTGGAGCGGGTTTTGCCCCATGTGCAACTGTTCGACTTGGGCATCGACTCGTTGACCGCCGTGGAGCTGAAAAACAAGCTGGAAGCGGAAGTGGGATTGTCGCTCGGCTCGTCTTTGGTGTTCAACTATCCCACCATCGACGCCCTGGCCAATTTCCTGGCCTCCAGCCTGTTTGCCGACACCCAGGCCGCCACCCCCGACACCCAGGCCGCCACCACCCCGGCGCAGGACCAGGCGGCTGTAGCAAAACTCTCGGATGACGAGGCGGAGGCGCTGCTGCTGGAAGAGTTGATGAACACCATGTCCCAACTCTCCTGATCCGGTTCACGCCTCCACCGCCACACCCATTTTGTCTCTTGTCTCCCGCCCTCCCCGGTTTCCGATGCGTTGATCGCCTCAGAAACCGGGGAGACCGGCACACTCAAACAGAAGACTCCGACCTTTCCAACGCCTCATCCCGCATCCGATTCAAAAACTCCCGTGGCGAATACAGCGACACACCCGGATCGGGCACATCCAGAAACCGCCTGACCGCCCTGGCGATGGAACGGGCCGAGGTGGGATCGAAGGTCTGCACCGGCACGCACACATCCCGGACATAATCCAATTCCCCCGCGACAATGGGCAACCCGTGGCGACTGGCCTCGATCAAAGGCATGCCGAAAGATTCGGAGAGGGAGGGAAAAATCAAGGCCCGGGCTTGCTGGTACAGACGGGAGACCTCCGGGGGCGACAAATGCCCCACGTTATCAATTTCCAAGCCTTCTTCGCGCCGCAACCCGGCCACCTGTTCCGCCAGCCCACGGTCCCGCTCTCCCAGGGTCAAGGCCAGTTTCGGGGTCAGTCCCTCCCGTTTGAGTTCCCGCCACGCCTGAAACAGCCGCTGGTGATTCTTGTGTGCATTGCCATCGGAGACATAAACAAAATCCCATTCCGGCGCCACCGTCGCATCCCGTTCCACCGTCGGCTGATCGATGAAGGGCAAGATCAGGACTTTGGGCAGATCGGTTTGCTTCCACTGCTCCAAAGAGTGCCTCAACGCCGCCGCCATGGTGGGGGTCTGCACCACAAACGCATCCACCCGCTGCCGAAAGATTCGACTGATGGCGCGTTCATACAGCAAACGCAAAGCGACACGGGGATTGTGGTCCGAAACAGCATACTTCCCGAAATACAAACGGTTTTGCAGATAAACGACAATGCGCGCTTTCAAAAAGAACGCTGGCGGCAGACCATGAAAAAACAGCACCGTGTCTTCCGCCGCAGCCACGCCATTCAACGTGACCTGCGCCCAGGCCCGTGAGATCAGATTGGCCTGGACCCAATGGATCGAACTGTCCGGGGGAAGGTGCAAACGGGATCGAGCCCGCTGATCCAAAAAGCCGATCAGCCTCCATTCGGCGGGCCAGCTTTTCAGCAGCGCGTTCAACAGCATGAATCCCCCGCCGTTGTGGACATTGGGGGCATACAGAATCAGGTTCCGGTTCATGATCGCTCCGTGCCGTCGTGAAAAGCGGGGTGAATGGAAGAGGTGGCATACCACACTCCCCGCCTTGTGACACGGAATTTTCGCCAAAGCCAGCCGTTGTCCCGACTCACCGCAAAGGGATTCAAGCGGGTCTTGCCATCAAGCGCTGTCCATGACCCTGCGAACATCCCGTGGGCATGACGATTCTGGCAATTCTTGATGAACCCTGACTTGATCTTTACGCGCCGCCCTCCTACACTTTAAGTCTCTGTATCAAACACCCTTCCGGAGCTGTCAACATCATGTTTACAAAAGGACTGTTAAGAGTCTCGATCCTCTTATTCGTTCTGTGCGCGTCCGTTCTTCACGGTGCCACCCTGGATGTGGACAAAAGCGGCAGTGTGGATGCCACGGATGGGGTGTTGATTTTAAGGCGATTGAACGGCGCCTCCACCATCGATACCGGTGTCGTCCTGCCGTCGGGTCAGACCAATGCGTCGGTGATGCAATCGATCGATGGTCTGGGGTTGACGCTGGATGTGGATCAAGGGGGGCAGGTGGATGCCACGGATGGGGTGTTGATCCTGCGACGTTTGAACGGCGCCTCCACCATCGATACCGGTGTCGCGTTGTCGGCCCAAAGCAGCAATGCCACCGTTATGGATACCATTGACCGACTGACAACTGCCGGCAACGCTGCGGTGATGATGACCGGTCTGCTCTCCGGTGCCACTGTCACGGCCAGCCGTGCGGTTGATCCAGCCACGGTATTGTTCACCACCACCTCGGACAGCAACGGCAAGTTTTCACCTCCGGCCAGTCTGTCCACCGGAGATGGCGAGATGTTGCTGATTGCCGCAACCGGTGGGAAGGAAACGGATGGCACCCAGACGCTGAACAATACCGGAACCATCCATGCCTTGATGACGACCGCGACGTTGAAAGCCGGGAATTTCAACCTCTCTCCCCTGACCGAGATGACGTGGCAATATACGAGAAATCTGGTCGGCGAGGTGGATGATGACTATCTGGGGGTGCGTCTCAATGATCTGGCGCGAATTTTCGTGGCCCAGGACATCGATGGCGACGGAAAAATCGATGCCAAGGATATCCTGGCGTTTTCTTATCTGGATGCCGCGCATCAGGCAAAGCTGAAGTTCCAATCCGCCCTGCTTTCCAATCCGAATGGCAGTGGCCACAGCGTCATCTCCACGTTGCGTTCATCCCAAACCGACACACTCCGCACGCTGTTGGATGCCACCTTTGGCACGGTACTGACTCTTTCCCCCATGCCGGATGCCCGTTTCAGCAAAGTGAAGGTGACCGCCACCACGGTGGGCAAAGGGTCGGTGAAGAATGCCACCAACACGATTCACTATGACGTGGAGAAGGCCACCAAGGATAACGTCTCTTCTGCCTTTTATACGAAAGATTCCGCCCAGACCCAGACCTTCACGGCCACCCCCACCACCGATACGACGATTCGCAGCTGGGATGGGTGCGATACGGTTTCCACGAACAACACTACCTGCACGGTATCCTTAAGAAACAATCGCAACGTTCGCGTCACCTTCGATTACAAGAACGCCGAGCTTTCTTCAAAATGGGTGGATCTGACCACAGCCGATGTCACGGTCAGCGCATCCGGGCTGAAGGTGGTGGCTACAGCCGGGGACAGCGCCATGATCGCCAATCTGGCCAAACTGGCCACCGGTTCCCTGGTAGGTGGGACCGCCGGAAATGGCTTTTTGCGACGCATTCTGACGGTGGAAAAGGTCGATGACCTGACCTACAACGTCACCACCGAACAGGCCAGCTTGGCGGATGTGGTTCTCAAGGGATCCGGGGGATTGAAGAAGAAATTGACCAACGCCGACCTGGCCACCGTCGGCACCACCGGATCGACCGCTCAGGCGGCCTTCGTGGGTCTGCCGGGGATTGAGTTGCTTCCTGCCGAGGATTACCGAAGCCAGCGTTTCCGGTTGCGTTTCGGCTCCGGCGAGACGAATTCTGCCAACCAGGCCCGCGCCAAAGGCGCAGCGACGCAGACGTTCAACAAATCGGTGGAGTTGGCGCCCGGGGTGACCGCCACCGGCACCGTGGATCTGGAGATCAGCGTGGATCTGGATGCCCGGTTCGGCTCCTTTGGCCTGCTGTCCGGATTGGAGCATTTTCATTTCATCCCCACCGTCACGCCCACCGGCACGCTTGCGTTGAATGTGGGAGGGGAAAGTTCCGCCTCTGCCGGGCCTGTGCTGCTGGGGACTCTCCATTTTCAGCCGTTCATGTTTGCCATTGGCGGGGTGCCGGTTGTGGTCAAGCCGCAACTGAATCTCTATCTGGGTGCGGGGATCGAGGTCAAAGAGACCCTGACTGCCTCGATAAGCATGGCGATGACGGCACAGGCGGGTCTGGTGTACGACCGGAACGGCGCTTCGACGGGTCAGTGGAGTTTCATCAAGGATCTGGTGCCCCAATCCCCGAGTTACAGTCTCTCCCCGTTGACGAAAAGCAGTTCAATCTCCGCCTATCTGAAACCGGAGATGAGCGCCACGTTGAACGGTCTGGTCAATCTGGGCATACCGGTGACGGGAACGTTGAAACTGAACTCGCAACAAATCACCGATGTGGGCCAATTGGTGCAGGATGGCTGTGTCGGAGATCTCAACTATACTCTGTTGTGGGGGCTGAATGGCCAGTTCACCTACGATGTAGATATGATGAAGGCGCTCAAGGAATTACTCGATCTGGCCAATCTGGGCAATTCAACGGCAGGTTGGCTGGTCAATGGCAAATTCGTCACCATCCCTTCGGTGAGTGGTGCCTTGGAAATTTACAACAACGAATGGACGCTTGCACAAAAAACCATTCATGATCCAAAGTGTGACAAAAAAAATCCGCCCTATTTGCAGATATCTGGCAAGGATATCGTGCGCACGATCCAGAAAGGTCAAGGCGGCGTGATCACGGAAACCTATACCCTGACCAATACCGGCGATGAGTCCCTGACCTGGACGGCGAGTTTCCAAGAAGGAGAAGCCATCACGGTTTCTGCCACCAGCGGCACCCTGGCTGCCAAGGAGTCCCAAACGGTAACCGTCACTTTGGATACCAGCAAGTTTCCGACCGGCACCTATGCGAATGGCATCACTTTCCGCAATACTGCGGTGGCAACGGATTTGCCGTGGGAGCAGACAGGGACCAGTTATTACCAGATTCTAGTCTACCAATCGGATCGATTCGTCAACAACGGTGACGGTACGGTCACGGATACAAAAACCGGTTTGATCCTGCTGAAGAATGTGTATTGTTTGGGAGGGAGGAATTGGCAAGCTGCCCTGAACGCCGCAGCCAATCTGGCCAATGGTCAATGTGGTCTGAAGGATGGTTCAACGGCTGGGCAATGGCGGTTGCCCAAGGCTAAATATCCTGATCGTCGATATGATTATAAAACCAGCAAATGGGTTCCTCCTTTGGTTCAATATGTATGGAATAGTCAGGCCAAAACCTGGGAGCCGCCTGCTTCTGGAGGTGACGAAGGGGAATTGGGGGTTTTGTTGGAGGCGTATGGAAGTGTCGCGTTGTCGGGCGTTCAGGCCAGCAGCTTCTGGTCGAGTACCACCTACGCCGGCAGCGCCGACATCGCGTGGAGCGTGAACCTCAGCTACGGCAGCGTCGGCAGCTACGGCAAGTCGTACTCGTACTATGTGTGGCCCGTTCGAGGCGGACAATGATCATTGGACTATTGGGTGATTTGAGCCCTTTGACCCGCAGCCCGCAGGGCTGTGGGCGGGGTCCAGGGGTGCAACCCCTGGTGGGATCCAAGGGCGAAGCACTTGGTCGCGACCAAGACCCCAAAGCGCCCTTTGTCTCTCCCGCGCCAGAGTATCCGTACCTATTCAAGGTGGACAACCTGTTCGACGCACACTTCAACTGGCTGACCGATCCGTTTGTGTGGCAGGGCCGCAATCCAGTTCGGGAAATTCTTCTGACCCTGAAGCGATCCTTCTGACCGGCAGTTGGACGAACGACTTGAGCTGTGCCAGTGGTGCCCCATCCATCCATGCGGCGGAGACGTTGGATCTGTTGAATTGTGATGGCACACGATCCCTCGCTTTTGTGCCTGAAAGGACGCATTCTTGATATCTTTCCGGAACATGAAAGGATGACGGAGTTGGTGATGCAGGAGAACGAGGATAACCAACACACGGATGAATTCGATACCCCGTGGAAGGATATCCTGGTACCTTATCTCCAGGAGTTCCTGGCATTCTTCCTGCCGGAGGCCCATGAGGGGATCGATTGGG
>JADGAZ010000014.1 GCA_015231755.1 Magnetococcales bacterium
GCCAGAACAGGGCGTTGCTCCAGACGATCAGGATCCACAACAGGATCGTCAGATAAAATCCCCACGCCGGGGCCAGTCTGGGTGCCAGGATGAGCAGGGTGATGCCAATCAGCGCAAAATAGACCAATTCGATGATCAATTGATGCTGGGCATGGCGCTTGACCGCGCCGTCCAGGATGCCGCTGATCACATTGGCATGAATTTCCACCCCGGGAAAGGCGGGATGAATCGGAGTGACCCGCAGATCCATCAGTCCCGGCGCCGAGGAACCCACCAGCACGATGGCATCGTTGAGAACCGTCGGATTGGCTTTTTTGTCGAGGATGTCCACCACGGAGACATAAGGGAAGGTTCCCGGTGGCCCCCGATAGGGAATCAGGATGGCGGCCCGTTCATCCACCGGAATGTGATGGGGTCCCAGTCCGACCCATTCCAGACCGGTTTCCACCTCCCGTGGATTTTTGGCTACCGGGGTGATGCCCAGAGTGACGGGAGGATCCCCCAGAATGGCACGCACCAGACTTAATGAAAGGGATTGATAGATCTTGCCCTGAAACTCCCGCAGCAGGGGCAGGGAACGATGCACGCCATCCGTATCCACCAGGGGATTGTCAAGAAATCCGCCGTTCTGGGCGGCGCTTTGCAAAATGGGCAGATTGGCGCCATAACCGGTCGCGGAGATGAACGGCACATTGGCGCGTCCCAATTCCTCCAGGCTGATCACCGGATCGGGCAGGGCGCCGGATCGGGAGGATTGGGCGGCGTTGCCATCGGAACGGAAATAATACCCCATCATCACCGGACGCCCTTTCAGGGTGCCGGCGAACCGTTCGTCCCGCTCCAGAACCGGTCGCATCCGGTTGAACTCCAGCAGGAAGCCCGGTTGGTTTTGCAAGGCCCCCGTCGCCAGTCTTTCCAGAACCGGCAGGCCGGAGCTTTCATCCCGTTCGGCGAACACCACGTCGAAACCCAGGGCCAGGATGCGATAATGATCGAACAGGGTTTCGGTCAACTGGGCCAAGTGGTGACGCCCCCAGGGCCAGCGTCCAAGGCGGGCGAGACTTTGCTCGTCGATGTCCACGATCACGATCCGGGTATCCCGGGTGCCGGGCATGGCGATTTTCAGACGGGTGTCATAGGCGATGTGTTCAAATTTTTCCAGCAGGGGAATCTGAAGCACGTTGAAGGCGTGCAGCACGAAAACCAGCAATACCCCGAGTCCGGTTCCCAGGCGCATCGCGGAGAGACGCGGCACCAGGCGTCCTCCATTTTTCAACCGCATCGTGACATCATGGAACATAACCGGGGATCTTTTCCAGATTCACCTGGTCGATCTGTTCCGGGGCAAGATACTCCTGGGCGTAGTCCAGATAGATTTTTTTGTCGATGA
The DNA here is from genome assembly GCA_015231755.1 of Magnetococcales bacterium. Taxonomy (NCBI): domain Bacteria; kingdom Pseudomonadati; phylum Pseudomonadota; class Magnetococcia; order Magnetococcales; species Magnetococcales bacterium. The sequence continues at coordinate 1,391 of JADGAZ010000014.1, forward strand.
ACAGTTTGAAAATATCCGGATCGATGTGGCCATCCTTCATCATGAAGCCGAGGATCTGCAACGACGCGGAGAGAGGTTTGCCTTTTTTGTAGGGGCGATCCCGGGCGGTGAGGGCCTCGAACACGTCGGCGATGGCCACCATGCGGGCCTGCAACGACATCTGGTCGCCGGTGAGTCCTTTGGGATAGCCCTTGCCGTTCATCTGTTCGTGATGACCGCCGGCAATTTCCGGCACCCGTTTGAGATGCTTGGGGAAAGGAATGGCATCCAGCATCTTGATGGTGGCGGAAACGTGATTGTTGATGATTTCCCGCTCTTCCGGGGTGATGGTCCCTTTGGGAATGTTGAGATTGTAGACTTCGTTGTCCGTCAGGAAGGGCCTTTCCACGCCATGGGTGTCGATCCAGCGCCGTTTGGCAATGGCGCGAATGCGATCCTGGCGTTGCGGGGACATGAATTCGCCACCGATGTTGGTTTCCTGCACAAATTCCCGATCCGCGTCGATGCGGGTCAGTTCCTGGAGAAATTCCGCTTCCAGGGTGGCGAGGTCCGCTGGCGGGGCTCCACCTTCCAGGGCGGCCATTTTCTGTTTCAGGAAGGTGATTTCCATATCCCGTTTGAGCACCTCGAAACGGGTGTCGATGAGATGGACGCGATCGAAGATGGTTTCGAGCTTGGTGCCCTTGTCCACCACTTCGGTGGGGGTGACCACCTTGCCGCAGTCGTGCAGCCAGGCCGCGATCTTGAGTTCATACATCTCCTCGTCGGAGAGATGAAAATCCTTCATGGGCCCCGCGTCGCAATCGCTCACCGCCTTGCCGAGCATTTCGGCCAGCACCGGCACCCGATGGCAGTGACCGCCGGTATAGGGGGATTTGTCGTCGATGGCGGAGGCGATGGCCTGGATGAAGGATTCAAACAGGGCCTTGAGGTCGGAAATCAGTTTCTGGTTGGTCAGGGCGATGGCTGCCTGAGAGGCCAGGGATTCCGCCAGTTTCTGGTATTGCTCGGAAAAGGAGACGATCTCCTGGGTGTGGGCGTCCTTGGCGTTGATGAGTTGCAACACGCCGATGATTTCGTTTTCGTGATTCTTCAGCGGCACGGTCAGGAAGGACTTGGAACGGTAATGGGTCCGTTGGTCGAAGGCCCGGGTGCCGGAAAAGTCAAATCCTTCGGCCTCGTAGGCATCGGGAATGTTGACCGTGGTTTGCTTGAGGGCCGAAAAGGCCGCGATCATTTGCAGATTGGGCACGCCGTCTTTGTAGAGGGGCAGTTCCGGAAAATTGATCGGGACTCCGGTGGTGCCTCCCATGGCGATGCCGAGCGAGTCGGTGCGCAGGATTTCAAACTTGAGGGTATGGCGTTCGGTGACGCTGTACATGGTGCCGGCGTCGGCGTTGGTCAACTCCTTGGCGCCAAGCAGAATGATCTCCAGCAATCGGTTGACGTTCCGTTCGGCGGACAGGGCGATTCCGATGTCGTTCAGTCGCTCGATGCGTCGGAGAATATCTGTGCCCGCGTCATCCTTGGCCACTTGAGATGGCTGTTGATCCATGGTGACTCCTCAAGAAAATAGACCGAGTGAAGCGTGAACCCATCTTTGATGATTCATGCGAAGTATATACCAGTCTGGGAAATTTGCATATGTTTTCTGATACAAAACCGGCAAGGAACAATCCAGTTTGTGGTCACGAAAAGCATGACAAAGCTGGACTTATCTGCATATTTTTGCAGCAAATTGCCTGAATTGCATTCTTTTGCGTTTGAATCGCCTAAACTTAAAAGAAGAAGGGCGGGCGGGAAGGGGATCGTTGCAATCAGAACCAGCAGGAAGGATGAAACATCCGTTGCCATCCTTTGGGCTTGCGCCGCTGCCAAAGACTGTCCACCAGGAACTGGAAACGGTTGGTGGGGGTGGTGATCTGGGTCAATTCGGCCAGGAATTGCTCCTGACGCCGATATCCAGCGGTCCAACGACGGATGCGCTCCTCATAGGCCATCATGCCGCCGTCGAGGCTGACCAGGGTGTAGGCGGTGCGGCGGTTCTTGCTTTGAAAGAGTTGTACCGCCTCCAGGCTGGAGTTGCCGCTGTTGCAGACCAGCAGGATCGTTTGGCCGGCCTGGAACTCGACTCCCAACATATCCTGTACCCATCCGGCTTCCTCATAAAACACATCCGCATGAAACCGGGTGGGAATGGCGCTGGGAATGGCGTGTTGGTAGTCACCCCGCAAATCGACGACGCGAAAGCGGTTGCCTTGCGCGATGTCGCGTAAAAAGCTTTCCGCGGTGATGGCTCGTTTCATGGCGCAAAAGATCTCCTTGGTATGGAGAAAAGTCGCATAATGAATATTATGTTAAATGAGAAACAATGAGAAACGGTGAGTGCAAGAAAACGTAAACGAATGTATGTTTATGCAAATCCTGTACTTCATGCACTTCCTGCACTCTGTTTGCGTAAAAATAGGCCATTTTTTGAACCAAAAGCAATGAAAATTATTTGAATGCGGCGACCAGGAAGGCTTGCCGGATGGCGCGAAACTGTTAGAATATCTCCAGATTGAGTCACAATTCAGCCACACGGGTCAATTTCCACTTATGCGTCGCATTCTCGTCACCAGCGCTTTGCCTTACGCCAATGGACAAATCCATCTGGGGCATCTCGTCGAAACCATTCAAACCGACATCTGGGTCCGGTTTCAAAAGCTCAAGGGCCACGAGTGTCTTTATTTTTGCGCCGACGACACCCATGGCACGCCGGTGATGATCCGGGCCCGTCAGGAAGGCATCTCTCCCGAAACCCTGGTGGAACGGATCCACGCCGAACATCTGAGCGACTTTCAAGGCTTTCACATCGGGTTCGACAACTATTACACCACCAACAGTCCGGAAAACCGCCTGTTGTCCGAAGAGGTCTATCTCAACAATCGTCAGGCGGGCAACATCCGGGTCAGCACGGTGCGACAGGCCTACTGCGAACGGGATCAGATGTTTTTGCCGGACCGTTTCATCCGGGGAAACTGTCCCACCTGCGGGGCCGAGGATCAGTATGGCGATTCCTGCGAGGTCTGCTCCGGCAGTCACGCCCCCCTGGATTTGAAAAATCCCCGCTGTTCCTTGTGCGGCGATGCGCCGGTGGAACGGGATTCGGAACACTATTTTTTTCGTTTGACCGCCTTCGAGACCTTTCTCAAAGAGTGGATCCGGTCCGGTGCCTTGCAACCGGAAATGGCCAACAAGCTGGATGAATGGTTCGATGCCGGGCTGCAGGACTGGGACATCTCCCGCGACGGTCCTTATTTCGGCTTTGAAATTCCCGACGCCCCGGGCAAATATTTTTATGTCTGGCTGGATGCGCCCATTGGCTACATGGCCTCCTGCTGGGAGTGGTGCAAGCGTCACGGGCGGGATTTCGACGCCATCTGGCGCCGGGACGATCAGATGGAGGTCTATCACTTCATCGGCAAGGACATTCTCTACTTTCATACGCTCTTCTGGCCCGCCACCCTGCGTGGCGCCGGATTCCGCACCCCCACGGCGGTCTATACCCATGGCTTTTTGACCGTCAACGGTCAGAAAATGTCCAAATCCAGAGGCACCTTCATCACGGCCCGCCGTTATCTGGAACTCCTGGATCCCGAATATCTGCGTTATTATTATGCGGCCAAGCTCACCGCCCGGGTCGATGACCTGGATTTGAACCTGGATGATTTCATCTTGAGGGTCAACAGCGATCTGGTGGGCAAGGTGGTGAACATCGCCTCCCGCAGCGCCGGATTCATTCACAAACGGTTCGCGGGTCGGTTGGCGGAGCGTTATCCCGAGGATGAGGGGCTGCATCGACAGTTCGTGGAGGCCGGTGACGAGATCGCCGCTTTTTACGAGGCCCGGGAGTTTTCCAAGGCCATGCGGGCCATCATGAATCTGGCGGATCTGGCCAACCGTTTCGTGGAGGCCAAAGCCCCGTGGAATCTGGCCAAGGATCCGGCCAAAAGCGACGAATTGCGCGATACCTGCACGGTGGCCATCAACCTGTTTCGGATCCTGATGATCTATCTGCAGCCGGTGCTGCCGCAACTGGCGGAAAAATGTCGTGATTTCCTCCAATTGCCGCCGTTTGAATGGGAGTCCCGCCTCCAGCCTCTGTGCGGCCAGACCATTCGGGAATTTGCCCACATGCTGGCCCGGGTGGATCCCAAAAAGGTCGAATCCCTGGTGGAAAACGTCGCCCCGGTGGTGCCTCCCGCCTTTGCCGCCAAGCCTGCCGTCAAACCTGCGTCTCTCCCGGCGCCGGTGGTGGCGACCCCCTCCCCTGCCCCACCCCCCGGCGAACCTTTGGATATCGAAACCTTTGCCCAGGTCGATTTGCGGGTGGCGAAAATCCTCGCCGCCGAACCGGTGGATGGCGCGGACAAACTGTTGCGTCTGACCCTGGACGTGGGCGAACTGGGTCAGCGGACCGTCTTCGCCGGGATCCGGGCCGCCTATGCCCCCGAAACCCTCCCTGGACGGTTGACGGTTCTGGTCGCCAATCTCAAGCCGCGCAAAATGCGTTTCGGAATCTCCGAAGGCATGGTCCTGGCGGCTGGACCGGGGGGGGATCAACTTTTTTTATTGTCACCCGATCCTGGGGCCACACCCGGCATGCGCATTCGCTAGTTCAACGAGAAGGCAAGCAACCGACATGGAAATTCAGCCGAAAAAAGTATTGCTTCTGACCGATTCGGGCACGATCAACCAGATGTTGAAAGGCACCCTTCAGGCCCAGGGTTACGCCGTCACCATGATTCAATCCGGCAATGCCGAGTTTTTCCAGACCATCGTCTCTTCCCAGCCGAACATCATTTTTTTGCGCACCGAGTTGAATCACGCCAACGGCCTGGAGGTGTGCGACCGCATCAAAAAAGAACCGACGCTGATCAAAACCCGGGTGGTGTTTCTTTCATCGAATCCCAAGGTGCGGGAACAGGCCATCGAACATCGGGCCGACCGGTTTTTGACCATGCCCTTCTCTCCCGCCGACGTGATCGAAACCGCGTCGGTGTTGTCCATCGACAAGCCGGTGATCTTGTATGTGGACGACAGCGATCTGATGCATCGCACGGTGGTCGCTCCTTTGAAGGAGGAAGGCTACGAGGTGATCGAGGCCTGGGATGGCCGCGAGGCCATGGAAGTGATCGACGAACGGGATGGGCACATCGATCTGATTCTTTCCGATGTGGAGATGCCGGTCATGGATGGCATCGCCTTGTGCAAGAATCTCCGTTCCAGCCGCACCGAGGACATTCCCTTTGTCCTGTTGACCTCCCTGGATACCGCCGAAGCCGTGGAACGGGGATTCAACGCCGGCGCCGACGACTATCTCACCAAGCCGGTTTTGATTCACGAAATGATCTCCCGGATCAAGCGTCTGCTCAAAACCGGACGACAAGAGGCTGCCCGGCCCGAACGGATCTTGATCGTGGACGACTCTCCGGTGATCCGGGGCATGATGTTGACCGCCTTGCGTTCCCACGGCTTTCAGGCCGAAACCGTGGAGCACGGCATGGCCGCCATGGCCAAATTGCAGGAGCGGCGTTACGATCTAATGATCTCCGATTACGACATGCCCCACATGAACGGTCTGGAACTGTGCATGAAGGTGCGTCAGGAACCCTCTCCCTGGCAACAGATGCCGATCATCTTCGTGACCGCCCGGGATGCCAAGGCCGATGAGGTGCGGGTCAAATCCCTGGGGGTGCAGGCTTTCATCACCAAACCGTTCAACGCCGACCGCTTTCTGGCGGAAACCGAACGGGTGTTGTCCGAACTCCATCTGCAACGACAAGGCCGGATGCTGGGTTATTATTTCGCGGAACAGGCCTCCAAAACCGCCGAAGTACTGGCCAGCGATCAATTCCGCAGTGTGTTGTGTGTGGGGATTTCCGAGTTTCGCGCCCTGTCCAAGCGATTGGATCCCAAGGCTTTGATTACGCTCCTGAATCACTACTTCGCCACCCTGGGGGAGGTGTTGGAGCGTTGTGAGGTGTTGGTGGACCGGATTCAGGAAGATCATCTTTTCCTTTCGTTCGGCAACCAGGACAAAGGGGCCATGCAGGCCATCGAATGCGCCCGCGCCATGCACAAGGCCCTGCCCGAGTTGCAGCGTCGCTCCGGCAATCCCGAGGTCCAACTGCAAACCGGCATCCATTCCGGGCGTTTGGTGCTTGGGGCCATGGAGGCCCTTACCACCCGGGAAAAGACCATCATGCTGATCGGCGAAAGTGTGGATCTGGCCCGACGTGTCCAGGAGGTGGCCCCGCCCGGAGACATCATTCTTTCCGAAACCACCTTCGCGTTGGTGCAAACGCTGGTCAAAACCCAACCCATGGGTTACGTCAAGACCCAGGAAGGGGCGATGCGCGCTTTTCAGGTAATCGCCTGAGTTTTTTCTTTGTTTTTCCCAGGCCTTTTGAAGGGTTTGCGACCAGCGCATGGCATGGCGCAAACCTTTCAAAAGGCCTGGGGTCTCCCCGCCTCGACGATCTTTCCCGATCAACCTGTTGAATTGTTGGATTTTATCTGAAGTCGGATTCCGGGAACGGCGTGTCGCGCTGCACATCCACGCTGACATCCAGGATCGGATTGCGCCCTCCTCCCAGCACCACTCCTTTTAACGGTGGCACATCGCTGTAATCCCGTCCCCAGGCCAAGGTGATGTGGCGGTCCGAAGGGAGCAGATCGTTGGTGGGATCCAGATCGATCCAACCCAGATAGGGACAAAGGGTGGCAAACCAGGCATGGGAGGCGTCCGCCCCCACCAGACGTGGCCGACCAATGGGTGGAAGGGTCTCCAGATAACCGCTGACATAGCGGGCCGCCAATCCCATGGAACGCAACGCGCCGATGGCCACATGGGCGAAGTCCTGACAGACCCCGTGTCGATGTGCGAGAATTTCGCTCAAGGGTGTGGCGATGGTGGTGGCCCGGGGCCGATAGGCGAAATCCACATGGATGCGATGCATCAGGTCGATCACCCCATCGATGAGGGGGCGGCGCGGGGGGAAGGAAGGCGCGGCGTATCGGGCCAACTCCGAGGTGCGGCGCACCAGGGGGGAATCCAGCAGAAACTGGCGTTCCAATAGATACCGGGGATCCTGGGAGGCGTTCAACAGGTCGCGGGCCTCTTCCCAGGGGGGGGAGACACCGGGACACAGGGGCAATGGCGGCGTTACCGCCACCTGACTGACGCATTCGATGGTGAGGGTGCGATGGGACTCCAGCACCTCGAAATAGCGCACCCGGTTGCCATGGATATCGAGTCTGGGAAAGACGATGGCCGGCGTGGGTTCAATCGTCCACTCGAAACTCAGCGGATTCTGGGACGGCGTGTGACGGGGTTGCAACCAGGCGAGATTGTGGCTCAAAGAGACCGGTTCGCTGAACTGGTAACAGGTAATGTGGCGAACGCGATAGGCCATGGCTCACCTCGTCTCTCCTCGCAGAACGCGGGAAGAGGAGTGTTGAAAAAAGCCGTTGGCCAACTCCATGGACAACAGAGGGAGAAGCGTTTGCAAGCGTTCCAGCAAGGCGGACAGATTGGTCCGTTCCCCCTCCTCGCTCACCATGGCGAGCAGATCGGTTTCGGAAAGATGCAAGGCGCTCAACGATTCCAGCACGATGCGACCACGCGGCGTGCGGTGGGAAGCGACAGAGGCACGACCGGGAAGCGCGGCCACATGCTCCTGGATCAAGGCGAGTTGGCTGGACAACCCCCGGGGATTGGTACCATCCAGCAGAATCAGTTCCAGAAACGGCTTGATGGCCAGATGGGTCCGGTAGCGTCGGCGATAGGTGATGCTGCTGTCGCTGACATTGAGCAGCGCATCCAGCAGCACCCGTTCCCCTTCCGGTTTCAAGGAACGCACCAGGGTGGCGCGCAGCAGATCCACCACGAAAATGGCCCGTTCCAGCCTGCGTCCCAGATCGAGAAAACGCCAGCCCAATCCGCGGGTCATGTTTTCCTGGGCCAGTCCGGCCAAGGCCGCGCAGGTGCTGATCAACCGTTCCATTTCACCCACCATGTCGGCGGTGCTTTTCTGGGAACACAGCCGCTGACGCAGTTCCCGGATCTGGATGATCACCCGCCAAGTGTCGTTGGAAAGCCGCTCCCGCACCCGGTGAGCCGCCATGATCAAAGCCTGGATCGACGAACAGACACTCCCCATCCGCTCCGATGAACCCACCAGGGCGAGCAGTTCCGGCTCCGGATCCTGAAACAGCTCTTCCGCCCCTTCTCCGACAAAACCCGGCGGTGTGGCGGTGACTTCGGTCAGGGCGCGGTACAAAATGCGCAACGCTTCCCGTTCCTCTTCCTCCCGGACCTCTCCCCCTTCGGGACGGGGCAGCAGCAGCAAAACCCGCAGCAAACGCAGCACATTTTCGGCCCGTTCGGCGTAACGTCCCATCCAGTAAAGATTTTCCGCCATGCGGCTGGAAATTTCGCCGGTGAAGAACGAAGGCTCCGAAATTCGTTCCAGCGGAAGACGATTGGCGCGGGATACCGGATCCGGAGAGAGAATCCACACATCCTTGGTGATGCCGGATTGTCCCGTGAGAGACGACAGATGGGTCGCGTCCATCAACACCCGGGCCAAACCACCGGGCATCACCTCCACCTCGTCTTTGCCCGCCGTGGAGAAGGTGCGCAGCACCACATGACCGGGCCGCAATCCTTCCGGGGTCATGACCGGCAAAGTGGAAGGCACCACCGGAGCCTGGGCGATGAACTCCTGCGGTTTGGATTGCAGGGTCTGACGCATGGCGGCGGCATCCGGGCCGGAAAGTTCCCGTCCGGGCCGGTTGGGATAGGCCAGTTCGCGGATCACCAGGGGAGCGGGATGGTTGAGCACCTGTTCCAAAGCGTTGGGATCGCCGCACCACCAGGTGGGAATCACCGACAACAGAGGGGCTTCCCCCAGAAAATAACGACAGACCGCCGGAAAATAGGCCAACAGCGCCGGATTTTCCAGCACCGCCGCCCCCGGATGGTTGAGTACCGCCACCTTGTGCCCGGCGATGGCCTGCACCAGTCCGGCCACTCCCAGAAAGGAGCTTTCGTCCAGTTCCAAAGGATCGCACAGACCGTCTTGCAGCATGCGCAGCACCACATCCACCGGGTGGAGTCCGTCCAGGGTCTTGAGATGAACCCGTCCGTTGCGCACGGTGAGATCTTCCCCCTGAACCAGGGTCAATCCCAGAAAATTGGCCAGAAAGGCATGCTCAAAATAGAGTTTGTCTTCCGGTCCCGGGGTGAGCAGCACGATGCGCGGGTCTTCCTTGGGCAAGGGACTGGCTTCGTGGAGATGATTGCGCAGGGCCGAAAAAAAGGGCAACAACAGGCGCACATGGTTTTCGTTCAGGGGTTGCCGCAACAGGCGGAAGAGAATCTGACGATTTTCCAGGGCGTAACCCGAACCTGTGGGGGCTTGCAGGTGATCCCCCACCACCTGGAACGATCCCGGCCCGGCCCGCACCAGATCCGCCGCCCACCACGGCAGCAGTTTGCCCTGAACCTTGGGCAGACCGTGACAGGCCCGGTGAAATCCCGGCGAGGCGTAAACCAACGCCGCCGGAATGATCCCGGCCCGCAACACCTCCTGATTGCCGTAAAGATCCTCCAGCAGCATTTCCAGCACCCGATGGCGCTGTTTCAGGCCCCGTTCCAGCTGTTGCCACTCTTCTTCCACCAGGATCAGGGGAATCAGGTCCAGATCCCAGGTGCGGACGCCATCGGTTTCGTTCTGGAACAGATTGTAGGTGATGCCGTTTTCCAGCAGGAGCTGTCTGGCCTGTTGGCGCAGGGCTTCGACCCGTGGAATTCCCAGCTCTTCCAGATGCGCCAGAAGAGGGATCCATCCGGGGCGCAGTTCGCCATAGACTCCAACGGCCTCGTCGAAACCGGGCGGAGGTGAATAGGCCCGTAACAACGAAGTCGCGGGGGCGAATGGGTTCGGCGTGTAGTCCATGATCCGCTATCAAAACCCGGATTGACGCCTCATGTCAAGGGTATGGGGATACTCGCCCGGCGCTTCCTCGGGGGGAATGGCGCGGGTGGCTCCCGGAGAGTGTCCAAACTCCTGGAAGCGGGTCCCGCGTCGGGCTTCGGCCTCGAAGCTGTTGACCGGGAACTGTTCGTGATTGCGTCCACCGGGATGGGCGGCGTGATAGACGCATCCCCCCAGGGAACGACCATTCCAGGTATCCACCAGATCGAAGGTCAGCGGAGTATGAACCCCGATGGTGGGATGCAGCGCGGACGGGGGTTGCCAGGCCCGGAAACGCACTCCGGCCACCTGTTCTCCATGCACGCCGGTGGACCGCAGGGGAACCCGTCGCCCGTTGCAGGTCAGGATATGACGATCTTCGGTCAATCCGGTCACCTTGGCCTGGACCCGCTCCAAAGAGGAATCCACGAAACGGGCCGTGCCCATGCGGGTCAACTCCTCTCCCAGCACATGCCACGGCTCGATCGCCGTGCGCAATTCCAACTGGATATCGCCCAGGGTGACCGCGCCCAAGCGGGGAAAACGGAATTCGACAAAAGGTTCGATCCAGTCATCCTGGAACGGAATCCCGGCGCGACGCAAGCCTTCCGTCACCTCCAGCACATCCCGGCGCACATGATGGGGCAGCATGAACCGGTCATGCAGTTCCGTGCCCCAGCGCACCAGACGACCCTGATAGGGTTCCCGCCAGAATTGGGCGATCAACCCCCGCAGCAGCAACATCTGCACCAGACTCATGCGGGCATGGGGAGGCATCTCGAAGGCCCGCAGCTCCAACAACCCCAGTCGCCCGGCGGCCCCGTCGGGAGAGTAGAGCTTGTCGATGCAAAATTCCGACCGGTGGGTGTTGCCGGTGAGGTCCACCAGCAGATGACGCAACAGCCGATCCACCAGCCAGGGGGCGGTCACCTCTCCCGGAGGCATCTGTTGGAAGGCGATCTCCAGTTCGTACAACGACTCCGGACGGGCCTCGTCCACCCGGGGCGCCTGACTGGTGGGACCGATGAACAGTCCGGAAAACAGATAGGAGAGTCCCGGATGATGCTGCCAACAAGTGATCAGACTGCGCAACAGATCGGGTCGGCGCAACATCGGGCTGTCGCCGGGGGTGGCGCCCCCGAGTACCACATGATTGCCGCCACCGGTTCCGGTGTGGCGACCGTCGAGCATGAATTTTTCCGTGGCCAGACGGGTGGCGCGGGCCTCTTCGTAGAGGATGAAGGTATTCTCCTCCAGTTCCTGCCAGGAAGCGGCGGGATGGATGTTGACCTCGATCACCCCGGGGTCCGGAGTGATCAACAGTCGGGACAGGCGGTTATCCGCCGGAGGTTCGTACCCTTCCAGCAACACCGGCAGCTTCAGCCGGGCCGCGACCCGTTCCACCGCCGCCACCAGCTCCAGATAGTGTTCCAGCAACCCCAGGGGCGGCAGAAAGACTCGCAGCGTCCCCTGACGTGGCTCCACACACAAGGCGGAACGGATCACCAGGGCAGGCTCGTAGACCAGTTTCTTTTCCACGGCCCCGGCAGGCAGAATGGGAGTCTCCCCAACCGGATGGGGGGGCAGAGGCACGATGGGGGCAAACAGGGAACGCTCTTCCAGGAACTCCTCTTCGCCGGCCCAGGAGTCCGGCAACGAGTCGAGGGGCAGACGCAATCCCATGGGAGAGTCACCCGGCGCCAAGAACAGCTCCCCCCGCCGCAACGGCCATACTCCCGTATGCCAACGCTGCTCATCCCGCATCACCGGCAGCAGGTGACCGGTGGGTTTTTCCACGCCACGTTGCAACAGAGCGGCCAGACGTTTTTGTTCCATCGAGGGTTTGGGTTTGGCCTTGGGATCCACCTTGCCCACATCCCGATCCATGGGGGCGCGCATCTCCTGCCACAGGTGATAAAACGGATCTTCGAGGGCCGGAATCACCGCTTCCGGGGCGAGGCCCAGTTCCCGGGCCAGTTCTTTTAAGAAGATCTCCCCTTGAATGATGCCATGGCCCAGATCCCCCTTGCCCCAGGCGATCAGCGACGGATCCCGCCAGACCGGATGGCCGTCTGTCCGCCAGAAACAGGAAAAACGCCAGCGGGGCAAAGGCTCCCCCGGATACCATTTGCCCTGGCCGTGTTGCAATACCCCACCCGGCGCGAAACGCTCGAACAGACGTTGGGTCAACTCCGTGGCCAGACGTTGTTTGTGGGGGCCGTCGGCGGCGAAATTCCATTCCGGTTCTTCGGTCTGCTCCATGGCGATGAAGGTGGGTTCACCCCCCATGGTCAAACGCACGTCGTCTTCCAACAGGCGTTGGTCCACTTTTTGTCCCAGCTCCTGGATGGCGTTCCAGCTCGCGTCGGAGTAGGGTTTGGTCACCCGGGGGTGTTCAAGAATGCGGGTGACGGAGTTGTCGTATTCAAAGCTGGTCTCACAGGCTTCCATCAGGCCGGAAACCGGAGCCGCGCTCGCCGGTTGGGGGGTGCAGGCCAAAGGAATGTGACCCTCTCCGGCAAACAGTCCCGAGGTGGGATCCAGTCCCACCCATCCGGCGCCGGGCAGATAGACCTCGGCCCAGGCGTGCAGATCGGTGAAATCCTGTTTCGGACCCGACGGACCATCCAAAGCCGGCTGATCCGGCGTGAGTTGCACCAGATAACCGGAGACAAAACGGGCCGCCAGTCCCAGATGACGCAAAATCTCCACCAGCAACCAAGCGCTGTCGCGACAGGAGCCGGTTTTACGGGTCAAAGTCTGCTCGCAGCTTTGCACCCCCGGTTCCATGCGGATGGTATAGCCCACCTCCTGCCAGAGCCGTTGATTCAGAGCCACCAGAAACAACACGGTATTGGGGGCTTCCCGGGGAACCTGCGCCAGCCATTTTTTCAGGAGGGGACCGGCCTTGGCGGCCTCCAGATAGGGACCGAGTTCCTGGGCCAGCAGCGGCTCGTATTGGAAGGGAAACCGTTCGGCGTACTCTTCGACAAAAAAATCGAAGGGATTGATCACCGACATTTCCGCGATCACTTCCACCGAGATTTCCAGCGCGGTACATTTCTCCGGAAAGACCACCCGCGCTAGATAATTGCCGAATGGATCCTGCTGCCAGTTGATGAAATGATTCTCGGGCAGGATCTTCATGCCGTAGGCGCGAATCGGGGTGCGACAATGCACCGCCGGGCGCAACCGGAAGATCTGGGGAGAGAGGGTGATGGCCCGGTCATACTGATACCGGGTACGGTGATGAATGGCGACGCGAATGGTCATGTTGAGTCGGTTGTGGTCAAGGGGTTGCTGAATTTCAGATACACAAACGAACTGTTCTTCAAGATTCACGCCAAAGACGCAGATGAGGCGGCAGGCTCCATCGGGGAGCGGGCCAACGGATTTGGGTGTTTATTTATTAATCAATCATGCATAAAATGAGCATCACCTGTATACGACTTGCTCAAGAACAGCCAAACCGGAACGGTTCATCGTCTCCCGATGCCGTGAAGAAACGACAAAAACCGTTCAGATTCCTTGAATCTGTGGGATATGCACCACAAAGAACCGTGACTGGCCCGGAGGTTGCGATATTCTTTGATATTCCGTTTTTAGTTCTGTACGGCTGGGAAGTCGCCGGACCCAAGGAGCTTTGTCGAACCATGACCATAGCCTGGAATGAATATCCCTTCACCTCGGGTCACGATGAACTGTTGACCCCGGAGTATCTGCCACGGGCGGGTGCGGAAGGTTTGCACCGCTATTTGACCAATCTGGGCCTGGAGGAGTTGCAGGCGCGACAGCGGGCCGCCGAGGATACGATTCTCAACCTGGGCATCACCTTCACGGTCTATTCCCAGGGGGACAATATCGATCGGGCCTGGCCCTTCGACATCATTCCCCGTCTGATCCCTCTCAAGGAGTGGGAGCAGATTGAACGGGGCTTGATTCAGCGGCTGACCGCCTTGAATCTGTTCATCGGGGATGTCTATGGCGCCCAGCGGATCATCAAGGAAGGGGTGTTCCCGGCGGAAGTGCTGGCCATGTCCCGCAATTTTCGTCCCCAATGCGTGGGAATCCAGCCGGCTTTCGGGGTGTGGGCCCATGTGTGCGGCAGTGACTTGATCCGCGATCGGGATGGTCGCATTCTGGTGCTGGAGGACAACCTGCGGGTGCCTTCCGGGGTTTCGTACATGCTGGAAAACCGTTTGATCACCAAGCGGGTCTTTCCGGAGCTGTTCGGAACCCAGTCGATCCTGCCGGTGGATGACTATCCGGCGCGTCTGTACGACACCCTGGCGGCCCTGGCTCCGGCTGGACGGGATCCGCCCCGGGTGGTGGTGTTGACGCCGGGCATTTACAACTCCGCTTATTTCGAGCATGTCTATCTGGCCCAGCGCATGGGGCTGGAACTGGTGGAGGGGCGTGACCTGGTGGTGGGAGAGGATGATCGGGTCTATATGAAGACCATCTCCGGTCTCCAGCCGGTGGATGTGATTTATCGCCGGGTCGACGATCTGTTCTTGGATCCGGAAGTGTTCGTTTCCGACTCCATGTTGGGTGTGCCGGGCCTGATGCGCTCCTGGCGACTGGGTCGGGTGGCCATGGTCAACGCGCCGGGGGCCGGCGTGGCGGACGACAAGGTGGTCTATGCCCATGTGCCGGAGATGATCCGCTTTTATCTGGGCGAAGAGCCCATTTTATCCAATGTGCCCACCTGGAAATGTCTGCTGGACGCGGATCGTGACCATGTGCTGACACATTTGGATCAACTGGTGGTCAAACCGGCCAACGAGTCCGGGGGGTATGGCATGCTGATCGGTCCCATGGCCTCCAGGGCCGAACGGGAAGAGATGGCGACGCGAATCAAGGCCGATCCGCGCAATTACATCGCCCAACCGATGATTTCCCTTTCCACGGTGCCGACCCTGACCGAAAACGGCGTATTGGAGCCGCGACATGTGGATTTGCGTCCTTTCATTCTCCAGGGCAAGGAGAGTTCGGTGACCGCCGGAGGGTTGACCCGCGTGGCGTTGCGCAAAGGTTCCCTGGTGGTCAATTCCTCCCAGGGCGGGGGCAGCAAAGACACCTGGATCGTGGCGACGGAGGATTGATCATGCTTTCCCGCGTGGCGGAAAATATCTATTGGATGGGACGTTATCTGGAGCGGGCCGAGAATATCGCCCGTTTGGTGAGTGTCACGGGCACGTTGCTGCTCGATCAACCCGGGGTGGGACCGGAACAGGGATGGCGTCGGCTGGTGATCATCACCGGGTGCGACGCAGGCTTTGCCCAGACCGAACAAAGGGCCGGGGAAGAGGCGGTGACCCGTTTCCTGTTGAGCGAGCCGGACAATGTTTCGTCGTTGTTCTCCTCGGTGGCCTATGCGCGGGAAAATTTGCGCACCATGCGCGACAGCTTTCCCGGCGAGTTGTGGGAGGGGCTGAACGACCTTTCCCTGTTTCTCAAGGATCAGGGGGAAAAAGGACTGGAGGCGGCCTATCGTCACGCCTTTTTGTGTGAGGTGATCGGGCGCTGTCAGACCCTGGTAGGCATTCTGGTGGGAACGCTTTCCAGAGGTCCGGCCTTTGATTTTTTCAGCATGGGCCAGCACATGGAACGGGCGGACATGTGTACCCGCATCCTTGATGTGGATGTGGCCACCGGACATCCCACCATGGGCGGCATGGATCTGTTGTGGCTCAATCTGCTCCGGTCGGTTTCCGGGGAACCCATGTACCGGCGGCATGTCAATCCTCGGGTCAACGCGGTGGATGTGGTCTCGTTTTTATTGCGGGACCGGCGTTTTCCCAGGGCGTTCAATTTCTGTCTGCACGAAGTGGAGCGGTGCCTGAATACGCTGGATCACAACGCCTTGAGCATTCAGTTGCTCAAGCGCATGGAGCGCCGGGCGGACACACAGGATGTGGCGACCTTGATCGAGACCGGTCCGGGATTGTTCATGGATGAGCTGCAACAGGAACTGCAAAAACTGCATCGGATCATTACGGCGATCTATTTTTAAGCCCGGATGCGGGACGAGTCCCCTGCGCCCTCGTCCCGCATCCAGCTTTTTTTCTGTCCACCCGGATCATCCGGCATGATGGTTCTAGGGCTGGATCTTGAGGATTTCGCGGATCATCTTCTTGAATTTTGCCTCCCCGCCCTGCCAGTACATTTCACGGGTGTTCACAAAATAGACTTCACCCTTGCGGTCCACCAGGGCGGCGCCCAGCAGGCTTTTTTTCGGCTGGTTGTCGTTGTTGACGATCCGGATGCCGGGGGTTTCCATCTCGATGGTTTCGTCCTTTTGCACCAGAATATTGGGACGATGACCGTGTACCACAGTATGGATATCGAGTTCTTTCAGTAACTTGCCGAGCTTTACCCCGCGTTTTTCACCGTCGTGGCTGCGCTCTTGATAATACATTTTGGCCCGCTTGATGTTGCCCATCAACACCTTGCCCTCCTCCTTGCGGAACAGGGCGTGATCCCCTTCGTAAAAAGCCTTGCGCACCCGGTCGTTGAAACCGTTCAGCTCTTTTTTCTCTTCGCGGATCTGCAACAAGAAGCGCAGCAGGTGCAAGGTGGGATAACCGTGCAAAAAGAGGGTCTTGCCAAACACATGCAACAGATCCCGTCCGCGGATGAACTTGACCCGCTTTTCCCCCAGATGGGTGTAGATGCCCTGTTCCACCCGATGGAGAATATCCAGTTCATGGTTGCCGTTGAGAATGGTCAGGCCGCATCCCTTGGGCGCGGTGCGTTCAAGATGAATGAAGTAATCAATCATCTCCAGAGCCGGATCCCATTTGTTGAGCCAGTCGCCGGTATGAATCACCCGGATGCCCCGGACTCCCTTGCGCCATTCGCCATCCTTGTCGCACACCCCGACAATCTGCAACGCATACTGAACCGCCCGCAGATCGTTGTCCGTATCCGACAGCACCACCGCGAAACGCGGCTCTTTGGAGGCATCATGATCCTTGTCATGGGTCTTGGACATGATTTTGATTCTATCCTCTACCTTTTTTCCGGTTTATGGCCATTTCTCCGGCAGCCGACAAGGCGGCCAGATACGATCCAGGATCGGCGGTCCCTTGTCCGGCGATGTCATGTGCGGTTCCGTGATCCACGCTGGTGCGCACAATAGGCAGATTCAGAGTAACGTTAATTGCATTACCGAAAGCCAGCATTTTCAGCGGAATCAAAGCCTGGTCGTGATACATGCAGACCACGGCGTCATACCCGGCGCGGGCGCGGGGATGAAACAGGGTGTCGGCGGGCAGTGGTCCCCGCAACAAAGGATACTCCAGCGCCAGTTCCCGACAGACCGGTCCGATCAAGGTCAACTCTTCGTCGCCAAAGGCCCCTTCTTCTCCAGCGTGGGGATTCAATCCGGTCACCACCACCCGGGGTTGTGGCATGGCAAAATCGGTGCGCAGGGATTCCAGGGTGATCCGGATCACCCGACGCAAACCGTCACGGGTCAACGAAGCCGGCACCGAGGCCAGGGATTGATGAATGGTGGCCAGCACCACCCGCAATCCGTTACCCGCCAACATCATCACCGGACAATCCACCCCCAGCAGACGGGCCAACAGTTCGGTATGGCCCGGAAAATCAAACCCCGCCGCATGAATGGAGCCTTTGTGAATCGGCGGTGTCACCATGGCCACCACCCGCCCCTCCAGCGCCATCCGGCAGGCGGTCTCGATGCTTTCCACCGTGGCGGCGGCGTGATCCGCATGGGGTTGGCCGAAGGCGAATACCTCGTGATTGGCCTTGGCCCGGGTGGCCAGAATGTCGAAATGGTCCGGCGAGGTGCCCATTTCAGGGGTGGGGGCGTCAAACACCCGAAAGGGAATCTCCCATCCCAAATGACGGGCCGTGCGCACGTAGACCTCCGGATCCCCGACATGCAGCAGGCCAAAAGCTTGACCCGTCTGCATCGGCGATTCCCGGAACGCTTTCAAAACGATCTCGGGGCCAACGCCAACCGGATCCCCCATGGTCACGGCCAAGGGCAAACGATTCATCGATACTCCACAAAGGCCCGAAGGCGCACATCCCGCAACCATTGATTGTAACGTGCCTGCAATTTGGCTTCCATGACCCGTTCTTCCAGTTCCTTGCCCCGGGCCTCCAGGGAGTCGGGAGCCAGACTCTTTTTATCTTCCACCACAATCAGATGCCATCCAAAGGGGGTGCGCACCGGTTGGGACAGTTCCTTGGGTCGCAGTTGGAACGCGGCCTCTTCGAACGGAGCCACCATCATGCCGTGTCCGAACCATTTCAGGTCTCCGCCTTCGGCGGCGGTTTCGTCCTGGGAGTGCTGACGGGCCATGGCCGCGAAATCCGCGCCGCCCACCAGTTCCTGACGAATTTTCTGGATGGCCTCCAGTCCCCGTTTCTCCTCGGCGGCCCCGGATCCGGGCGGCACCTTGATCAGGATATGCCGAGCCTTGACTTTGGTCAACTCCGCATCCGTCGGGCCTTTGGGTTTGGCTTGACGTTTTTCCATCATGACCAGAATGTGAAAACCCTGGGGTGTGCGAATCGGATCCGCCACTTCTCCGGGTTTCAAGGCGAAAACCACCGCCTCCATTTCCGGCATCAGTTCCCCCTGCTTGAACCAGCCGATCTCCCCGCCTTCGATACCGCTCGGATCGTCGGAATGCTGTCCGGCCAGGGTGGCCAGGGAGGCCCCTTCCCGCAACTGGGCGGCCAATTGTTGGGCGAGTTTGGCTTTTTCCTCGACCCGGGCGGCGGAAGCGGTATTGTCCACGGCCAACAGGATCTGACCCAACCGTACCTCCCGTGGTCCTTCCGCGCCCTGGGAGGCGCGATGCACCGCCTGGATCTCCTCCGGGGAGACGGAAACCAGGGGACGGATCACCTTGTTGATCAACCGGCTTTTCATCAGTTGATCCCGCAAGCCTTGGCGATACCCTTCCAGGTCGATTCCCTGTTTGGCCAAAGCGCCGGGAAGGGCGCCAGGGGGCAGATTGTTGTTTTGTTCCACCTGTTTCATGACCGCGTCGATATCCTTGTCTTCGACCACGACCCCCATCTGTTCGGCTTTTTGTTCCCGCAACACCCGCTGGATCAACTCTTCCAGCACCCGTTTGCGGACTTTCTCCGGATCCACGTCGCCCCCTTCCTTGCGGATGCGGGCCAGCATGGGACGGGCCATCTCTTCCACATCCGACGCGGTGATTACCTTGGGCTTGACCGGTTTGTCGGAGACAATGCCCGCTTCCACCACGGCCACGATGCGGTCCGACACCCCTCCCCGCGCTTCACTCAAAGGCGTCAGCAGCAACGCACACCCGAGGACGATTACCGGCAGGCTCATCCGGTCACGCCATCCACGCCCTGTCAAGGCCGAACCACCCGCTTCAGGAAGAGACTCCATATCCGCCCAATCCCCGCAAAGTAAAGAAGAATCCAATGAATCCACCACCATGCTCGCTGGTTTGTGACGACAGATCCCGTCCTCCCGACAACTCCAGGCTCCAACACGAGTGTTCGTAGGTCACCCCGGTACGCCAGCTTTTCAGGCCATCGGTCTCCAGGGAGTAATCCGATTGCTGTTTCAGAATCCAATTTTCATCCAACCGCAGTTTGGCCTGCAAGGAGATATCCTCCAGGGGTTCCCGGGTGCCTTCGGTGATCATCGCTCCGGTTTTGGGATCGGTGGTGTTGCGATGATAGCCGACCGTCACGGCGGTGCGGGCGTCCACATATCCCAAATAGGTCTCGGAGGCCTCCAGCAGATCCGCGTAAGGATCATACCGTCCTCCCACGGACAGGGTCCAATGATCGCTTGGATACCACTCCAGCCCCGCCACCAGATCGGAAAATTCGTTTCCGCCCTGATAGGCGCGACCGTTTTCCGGCGCCCAACGTTGACCGATGGTTCCGGTCAGCAGATTGCGCACTGCCCCATCCCCCTGACGACCGAACAGTCGCGAGGTCAGGCCGTAAGCCACCCATTGTCCGGAGCTCACCCGGTCGTCACCGGAATACAGATTGCCCGCGAACAGGTTGCTGACGCTGAAATTGCGCAAGGTGGAGTCGAAATTGGGCAAATGGCTTTGATCGGTGGACGAGACCATGGCGTATTGCACCGCCGGTTCCAGGGTATGCTTCCAGGCGCCGTTGCCATAGGTGCGGGCCAGATCCAGGTCCAGACGGGCCCGCAGGGAGGAGGATTCCCGACTGGTGGTGGAATCGTATTGGGTACCAGTCTGGTTGGGATCCCCCTGGATCCAGTAGGCGGTTTCCCGCACCCCGATGGCGCCGCTGAAATGCCCAATGGGCAAAGAACGCCAATATTGAATCTCCGGAGCCATGTCCAGCCGTTCCGCCGCATCCCCGGACTGTTGATAGAAACTGTCGAATTTGGCATCGCTGTGCAGCAGGAAGCGGCCATTATTGCTTCCTCTTTCCCCTTCCACCGCCCGTTCCAGGGCGTGCAACGGACGGTCATCGCTGAAGATCAGAAAAGGGAGTCGTTGAACCGTATAGCGGTCGTTGGGAGCGTCCAGATTTTGATACCACAGCGCCCCGCCCTGAAAATTGCTGTAACCGCTCTCACGCAACCACAGACGATCGGTGATCAGGCGGGATTCCAGACGCCGTTCCCGGGAATCCACCAGTTTTTTTTGCTGGAAATCGTTGAGAAAATCCCGGGTCTGACTGGCAGCCAACCGGGCATCGATCTCCCAGCTTCCCAGTTCGTGCTGATGGGACAGCAGTGTCAAACCCCGGTGGCGATCTTCCACGGTATCGTAGATGTTTTGGGTATCCAGGGTGCCTTTGTAGTTTTCACCCATGTAGCGATATTGGACCTTGGTGAGCATGCCCCGTCGGCTGGTGGGATGCAAGGTGACGGTGGCATCCCGTTCCGGAGCGATATTCCAGTAGTAGGGCAGGTCCATTTCAAAACCGTTGCCCCCCCCGGCCCGCATGACCGGATACAACAGTCCGCTTTGCCGTTTGGGCATGAACGGATGTTGCCACCAGGGCACCCACAGCACCGGCACGTCTCCCAGGCGCAAATTGACATCCCGTGCGGTCAGGGTGTTGTTCACCCGGTCCATGTCGATGGAGTTGGCGGTCAACTCCCAGGCCGGTTTTTCGCCGGGAACGCAGTCGCAATTGGTGTAGGAGGCTTTTTCCAGGGTATAGCTGTCCTCAGAGTGGAACTGTACCTTTTCCGCCTGGATGCGACCGCCGGGGCCTTTGAGGTCCGCGACGGCTCGCTCCATGGAGCCTTGGCGTTTTTCCACGTCGAGTTGAATTTTTTCGCTGGTGAACAGGTCACCGTTGCGGATGAGACGAATGTTGCCAGTGGCCTGGATTT
Organism: Magnetococcales bacterium; assembly: GCA_015231755.1. Lineage (NCBI taxonomy): Bacteria > Pseudomonadati > Pseudomonadota > Magnetococcia > Magnetococcales > Magnetococcales bacterium. Next base: position 22,778 of record JADGAZ010000014.1, read on the forward strand.
CGCGTTTATCCAGGGAATAGGAGGCTTCGTCCGCCTGGAGATCCACCATTCCCGGCTGGTTGATCAGCACCTTGCCCCGGGCCGTGATGGTGCGATTTTCCTGGTCCATGTCCAGGTGATCGGCATTCAGATCGATGGGATTCTCTTCGGCCCGGTGTTTCTCCTCGGCCCACAGCTCTTGCACGCCGAATCCGGAAGCCAGCAGCAACAGACACGAGGCGGTCAACGCCCCGATCCGGAGCGGACGACGAATGCGGCTTGCGATCTGGAACGGGAGATGACCTCGATCTCGCTTCATGCGGGGCCTCTTTGAGAGAATGATGCAACGTTTCGGATGTTCGTCAACAACCATCCGTTCAACATAACAGAGAACGGGCCTCTCCCACCAGAAACAATGAACCGGTCACTACCACCCGACCCTGTGGTGTGGCAGCCTGACGGGCCGCGTCCAGAGCTTGGCGGGTATCGGCACAGGGGATCACCTTGGGAACCAGCCCGTTCCACAGATGGATCAGTTCCTGGGGGTTGCGTCCCCGGTTGCCGCCGCAGGGCACGGTGAAAACCGTGTGGGCCACCGTGGCCAACTGTGCCACCATGGCGGCGCCATCTTTGTTGTTCAGCACCGAAAACACCAGGACCGTTGGATGCTGGGCTCCATTCCTGGACGTATCACGCAGAAACCGTACCAAGGCCTGAACCGCGTCCGGATTGTGGGCGCCATCCAGCCAGACGGGGGGATGGCCCGGAAAACACTCCAGGCGACCGGGCCAGACCGCTCCGGCCACCCCCGCCCGCAACGCTCCCCGGGTCACCGGATACCCCTGACGCCCCAGTTCTTTGGCAGCGGCCACGGACAGGGCGGCGTTGGCATACTGGTGCAATCCCGGCAGGGAGGGAGCGGGCAAAAAGAGGGATCCCTCCTGGTCGCGAAACCGCCACAACCCTTGGATGGCATTCGGACCGGAAGGCGGCGCGAATCCGAACTCCCGACCTTCCCGCGCCACAGGTGTGCCCAAGCGAGCCGCCACACCCGTCACCACCCGTTCGGTTTCCCGACCGCCGGTCGCGACCAGGGCGGGCACTCCTTTTTTAAGGATTCCAGCCTTCTCCCGGGCGATTCCCGCCAGGGAGGGCCCCAGATGGTCGGTATGATCCAATCCCAACGCGGTGATGACGCTCAACAGGGGGGTCACCACGTTGGTGGCGTCCAGACGCCCCCCCAGTCCGGTTTCCAGCAGCACGATCCCCGGCGGACGACCCGACCGACGACCAAAAGGCTCCAGACGTGCGAAATACAGCAGAGCCGCAGCCGTGGTCCATTCAAAGAAGGTGGTCTCCTTGTTCGGGTCATGGGCCAGGGTTTCACTCAAAACCGCATCCAGGTCGTCATCGTCGATCTCCACCCGGTTGACCCGGATCCGTTCGTTGAAGCGCACCAAGTGGGGAGAGGTGAATACCGCCACCGGAATCCCGGCGGCCAGACAGATCGCTTCCAAAAAGGCGATCACCGAACCTTTACCGTTGGTCCCCGCCACGTGGACCACCTTCAATCCCTTCTGGGGGTTGCCCAGTCGGGACAAAAGACGACGAACCGGAGTCAATCCGAGGCGAATGGTCTCCGGATGGCGTCTGGCCAGCAGCACACCCAGGGCCGGAACCCTGGCGCTCATTCGGAGCCGGCCAGCGCCTTGGACTCCTCGGGACGATGGCCGGGTTCCAGACGATACGGGCCATTGCTCCTGCCGGTCTCTTCCCGGGTTCCTTTGGAGCGGGTCAGACGGGCAAGCAGATCGGACAACTGATCCCGCATTTCGTCCCTGGGGCAGATGCGATCGATAAAGCCATGTTCCAGAAGATATTCGCTGCGCTGGAATCCTTCGGGCAGGGTTTCGCGCATGGTCTGTTCGATGACCCTCGGGCCGGCGAAGCAGATCAGGGCATGGGGTTCCGCCAGGATGATATCCCCCAGCATGGCGAAGGAGGCGGTCACGCCACCGGTGGTGGGATCGGTCAGAACCGAAATGAAGGGCAATCCCGCCTCATCCAGCCGGGTGAGGGCGGTGGAGGTGCGGGCCATTTGCATCAGGGACAGAATGCCTTCTTGCATGCGCGCGCCTCCGGAGGCGGAAAACACCACATAGCCGCATTTTTCCTCGACCGCGGCCAGGGCGCCCTGAGCCACTTTGGCCCCCGCCACAGAACCCATGGATCCCCCCAGAAAGGAAAAATCAAAGGCGGTCACCACAGCCGGCACCTCCTTGATGGTGCCCTTGAAAACCCGCACCGCGTCTTGCAGACCGGTCTCCTTCTGGGCATCCCGGACCCGGTCCCGGTAACGTTTCAGATCCTTGAATTTCAGGGGATCCGCGGATTGCAAATTGGCGAACAGCTCCTTGCGGCCTTCGGGATCCAGGGTGATGTCGATGCGGGAAAATCCCGAAATGCGAAAATGGTGTTTGCAATGGGGACAGACATGGAGATTACGTTCCAGCTCCTTGTGAAACAGGGTTTGTCCACAAGGTTCGCATTTGATCCACAGCCCTTCCGGCGGGTGTTGGGCCCGGTTGCCCGCCACTTTGATCTTGGGCTTGATGATGCGGTTGAACCAGTTCATGGGCGTATTTGCCGTCATGTTATCCATGCTCCCCATTGTTTCCTCCCCTTGGCCAAGAGAAAGAAAAGCTTGCGTTTACGCGGCGGCCCGATGGACCTGCCGAATGAATTGCGCCATTGCGTCGTGATTCTTGATTCCCGGTGCCGATTCCACGCCGCTGGAGACATCGACGGCATAGGGAGCTACCTGACGAACCGCTTGAAAGACATTCTCCGGGTTGAGTCCTCCCGCCAGAATCAGCGGCACCGGGGAACGGTATCCAGCGATCAAGGACCAGTCGAACACGCATCCTGACCCGCCATAGTGGTCCGCCACCTTGGCATCCAACAGCAGACCCTGGACCGGAAACCGTTCCAGTCCCGTCAGATCTGCCGCCTCCCCCACCCGCACTGCCTTGATCACCCGACCGGGCAGACCGCGACACGCTTCCGGGGATTCGTCTCCATGCAACTGGATCACATCCAGCCGACAGACCGCGGCGGTGGTATGGATCTCTTCCCGGGACGCGTTGACGAACAGACCGGTGATGGTGATGAAGGGGGGCAGGCGTTTCAGGATTCGAGCCGTCGCTTCCGGGGTGATATGGCGCTTTGAAGGGGGATAAAAGACAAATCCCAGGGCATCGGCTCCCGCCGCCACGGCGGCCAGGGCATCTTCGACCCTGGTGATTCCACAGATCTTGACCCTGGGTATCATGCCATCCGTTTCCTTGCTGCGCGTCAGAAAGAGTTGTGAGGCCGGATTACGCGTCTTCCTCTTCCGACTCTTCCTCGTCTTCTTCGTCTTCTTCCATTTCGATGCTGCCGACAACCCGTCCCAGAAAATCGTGGATCTGACGCTGTTCTCCGAAACGTTTTTCATCGGCTTCGAGATCCCCAAGGGTCACCGAGGGATCAAGGCTGTAGTGCAAAGGTTCGTCTTCGGCGATCACATCGTCCAGAAGATAGATGTCGCACGCCTCGGGATACCAGTCTTCCATGCTGAAATGGCCTGGGGCATCCAGACGGGTGAGAATCGGCGACTTGCCGCCAAACTCCAGGGTAACCGTTTGCCCTGGTTTGATTTTTTCGACTTCGATGCTCTCCATGACGACGATGTCCTTGAACCTGGGGTGGACCCGATTGACCAAACCATAAAGATAACGAAATTGGCGACCGGAGGCAACCGCGGGAGAGCAACGCCGCTCATCTCAGGGGATCATCCGGTCGTCGTTTTGGCAGCGTGTTCAGTCCGGAGCGCATCTGCTTGACTCGCCGGATACGTTCCTGGCGTAACGCCTGCCCCAACGCAGCTCCCTGCAAGCCGGTTTCCGCCAAGGCCTTGGCATCCACCGACAGGCAGGCCCGCAACGCGGTTCGCAACGCCTCTCCCGCCGGATACTCTCCCAAGGGTCCATCCCGGGCGTCGGCGGTACAGGCGAGCAGAAACGGATCCAGCTGTTCCGGACGGCGCAAAGCGTCCAGGATTTCCAGCAGTCCCACCACCTTGCCGGGGCGCATCTCCTCCACCCGGTGACAGCGCATGTGTTGTCCCGCCACCAGCACCGCCAGTCGCCCGAAGGGTTTCGACACCTTGAGACGGGCGCACAACCCGGTCACCACCCCCTCACCCCGTTGGTCATGACCGTGATGGCGCGGCAGTTGCTCCATCGGGGTCAATCCCTTGCCCAGATCGTGGGTCAGGGCGGCAAAACGGATCACCGGATCCGGAGTCAACCGGGCAGCCCGCTCCAATACCCACAACACATGAGCGAAGGCATCCCCTTCGGGATGATATTCAGGGGAATGGCTCTGGCCCTTCAGGGCGGTCAACTCCGGAAACAGCACCTCCAGGGCGCCGCAGGCGTCCAAGGCCCGAAAGTAATCCGCCGGGGCGTTGCTCTCCAACGCCTTGAGGGTCTCTTGCCAGACCCGTTCCACAGCCAGATCCGACAACTCCCCGGATTGGGTGATCCGGGTCATCCGTTCCAGGGTGGCCGGTTCCACCCGAAATCCCAGGCCGGCGAAACGGGCGCGAAAACGGGCCACCCGCAACACCCGCAACGGATCTTCGGCAAACGCGTCGGAAACATGCCGCAAACGACGTTGTTCCAGATCGTTCCGACCGCCGCAGGGATCGATGATCCCACCGTCCGGATCCATGGCCATGGCGTTGATGGTCAGGTCTCGGCGGTAAAGATCCTCTTCCAGGGGGATCCCCGGGGAAAAATCCACCGCGAACCCTTTGTATCCCCGACCAGATTTGCGTTCCCTGCGGGCCAGGGCGTACTCTTCACCGCTTTCTGGATGCAAAAACACCGGAAACGAGGCCCCGACCGGTCGGAATCCCCGCGCCACCATGCTGTCCGGGGACTCTCCCAGCACCACCCAATCCCGTTCCCCGATGGGCAGACCCAACAGGCCATCCCGCACGCATCCGCCGACCCGATATGCCGTCAAACCGGCCAGATCCGCCCGGGGACGGATTTCCCCCGTGCCCGTTTCTTTCATCCCTTGATGCATACCGCCTGTCGCAGGGCATGTACCGGTTCCGCCAGATCCTGCTGATGGGCCATGACCACCTCGATATCCTTGTAGGCTGCGGGGATTTCGTCCAGAACCGAGCGATCCTTGGGACAGGCCACCCCTTTTGTCTGTTGGACCAGATCCTCCACCCCAAAGCGGCGCAACGCCTCCTGTCGGCCCATGCGGCGACCCGCCCCGTGGGCGCAGGAGTGAAACGCCTCCCGACTCCCCTTGCCCCGCACGATGTAAGAAAGGCTGCCCATGGAGCCGGGAATCACCCCCCAATCCCCGGATCGGGCCCGGATCGCCCCTTTGCGGGTCACCCAGGTGTCGGTGCCGAAATGGCGTTCCCGGGTCACGTAGTTGTGATGACAGTCGATTACCGCGTCGCGACAGGCCACCGGACGGGACAGGGTGGCGCGAAGGACTGCGAGGGTCGCTTCCAGCAGGAAAGCCCGATTGGCCTTGGCGAACGCCTGCGCCCAATCGGCGGCGCGCAGGTAATCGGTGAACTCCTGGCTGCCTTCGCGGAAAAAAGCCAAATCCCCGTCCGGCAGGGTCCGCAGTTCCCGACCCAGGCTCTCTTTGGCCCGTTGAATGAAATAGGTGCCGATGCGATTGCCCACCCCCCGGGAACCCGAATGGATCAGCACCCACACCCGATCCTGTTCATCGATCCGCAGTTCGATGAAGTGGTTGCCGGTGCCCAGAGTGCCTAAATGACGCACGGTATTGGTGCGGGCATTGAGAAGTTTGGGATGGCGGGTCAACAGGTCCGGCAACAGGCGTTGCACCCCGTGTCGCTCCCACCAAGCCGCGATGGGAGCGGGCAGGGATGACCAGGCGCCTTGATCGTTCGGTCCGCCGTCGTCGGTGCGGCCATGGGGGATGGCTTTTTCGATGGCCCCTCGCAGGGACTCCCCGTGGTCCGCCAGATCCGCGGCGTTGAGGTTCAGTGGGGCGGCGCACATGCCGCAACCGATATCCACCCCGACCGCCGCCGGCATCACGGCGCCGATGGTGGGAATCACCGAACCGATGGTGGCCCCCATGCCGGCATGCACGTCGGGCATGGCCGCCACATGGTGAAACACGAACGGCAGATTGGCCACGTTCGCAAGCTGTCTGCGGGACAGATCATCCACCTCGTCGGTGAAAATCTTGACCGGCACACGCGCACCGTTCATGCTCTCCTTGACCGGCATGACACCTCTCCTCGCCTTGTTTCCGTCTCAAGGGAGTCCATAAAACCCATGATCCTCAAACGGCTGATGACGATTTCAGGTGCCATTTCCATGGCTGCGGGATTCCACCGTCTGTTCCATCCGCCCCAGCCAATCGAGGATGTGCAACAACTCCCGGAACTGGTTCAGAACGCCATGGATCTGACCCTGATCAACATGGGACTGGTTTTGGTCGGGGGAATCTTGATCCTGATCGCCATGACGATCCGACGCTGACGGGCTTTCAATTCCGTTTGAACAGAGCCTCAGCCGCGGCCCAGGCGGCTGTGCTGCCCCCGGCGTTGCGCGACTTGTTGCTATTGTTGGCGCTGTTGCCATTGCCGCTGCCATTGCCGGTGTTGCGACCGGATGCGCGCAGGGTTTCGTTGCGTGGCAAGGATCCCTTGGGCTTGAAAAAATCACAGAAATTGGACCGGTCCTTGTCCACAATCCGTTCGGCCACGGTCTCCCGGCACTCGTTGTAGCTGCCCGTATCGTGGAAGCGGCAGTTCAAACAGACCCGCGTCTCCTTCATGCACCCGGCGCAAACCTCCGACCGGCCAAATCCGTTGGACGGCAGCATGGCTCCGCAACTCCAACAGTGCGACGTTTTTCCAACCGTCATCTAAGGCATCTCCCAAAAGTGACACTTCCTCCAGACGAACACGACATCATCAAGCACGCGATTTTGTCGTCCCGCCTCCCCTTGCAACCGACCCGGCAAGGACCAGACCGGATTTTCCATCCATTCGACTTTCACGTTTTGACACGATCCTTGCGTATGCGATCCATCCATGAGAAAGCTCCCTCTTTAGCCATTCCATCCTCACCCCAGAGACACGGAGTATCCAACCATGCCATACCCCTCTTTTCTCCGAGGCGCCGGTTATCTCCTGACCGGTTTGAAACTCCTGACCGCACCAGGATTGCGACGTTTTGTGTTCGCGCCGCTGGTGATCGGTTCTTTGCTGTTTGCCGCAGGCAGTTGGGTCGCCCTGACCCATGTGCTGGCCTGGGCGGACTGGCTCAATGGTTACCTGCCCGGCTGGCTGCAATGGATGCAGTGGATTCTGATCCCTTTGCTGTTCGGTTCGGTGGGCATTTTGCTGTTTACCACCCTGGGCACCATCGCCAATCTGATCGGCGCACCGTTCAACGCGCTCTTGGCCCAACAGGTGGAAATCCAGCTCACCGGCCGATTCGCCACCCGGGATAACCAGCAACCCCTTGGCCTGCTGGAGAACATCTTCCCACCCATCCGCAGCGAAATCCAGAAAATCTTCTATTATCTGGCCAGAGCGCTACCATTATTGATTCTTTTTGTGGTGCCCGTGGTTCAGATTGTGGCCCCGTTTATCTGGATGATCTTCTCCAGTTGGATGAACGCCTTTCAATACGCGGACATTCCCATGGGCAACCACAATCTGTACGACAAGGAAATCCTCGCTCACTTACGACAAAAACGACTGCTTTCCCTGGGATTTGGCGCGGCCACGCTGGTGATGAGCCTGATCCCGTTCGTTAATTTCCTGGCCATGCCCGCTGCCGTGGCCGGTGCCACCGCCATGTGGGTGAAAGAGTGGCAGGGGTGAACATCTGGCACGTTTTTCCCTAAGGACGTTCCGACAAGGGAGGCGTGTAGGTTTGCTGACACACGCCTCCCTTAAACCCTTCGTTGCAGGGATCGGGAACATCACGGGAAACCAGCCATGAAAACGCTCAATGTCCATTTCGATTCACACTTCAAGCACACCTTGAAGGAGTGCCCGGTGTGCGGCAGTCATCCGATGCACATCTATCGCTGCACCTGCTGCGGAGAAGTCCGGTGTGGCAGCGATCAATGCATTGGCAGCAAAGGCACGCAATATAAACGCTGGGCACGGGGAGGAACCCTTTGCCGCCATTGCGGGGAAGGCACCTACCGTCTGCTCGTCAGCGACTCGGAGGAGATGCTTCAGTTTTTGACCGAGTATCGGCGACCGGTGCGGGTCCTGCCGGCATCCGCTTGCCAACCGTCACGGTACAAAGCCGTTTGAGGGGCAGAATCCGTTTGGCGACGCGCCGCACATCCTCGCGGGTGACGGCGCGGATCCTTTCGGGCCACTTGTCCAGATAATCCATGCCCCGCTGATAATAACCGATCCGACTCCAGGTATCGGCCAGTTTGTCCAGGCCATCCAGTTGCAAGGGGAAGGAGCCGGTCAGATAGCGTTTCACATCCGCCAGTTCCGTCTCCCCCACGTCCTCTTCCACCAGACGGGTCAATTCGCGGCGGATCAGGGAAAGGGCCTCCTCGACGGAGGCGTTTTTGGTCTCGGTGCCCACCATGAACGGACCACGTCCCGCCAGGGGGGAAAAATAGGAAAACACCCCATAGGCCAGACCCCGCTCCTCGCGGATCACCCGGTTCAAACGGCTGGTGAGTCCTCCGCCTCCCAGGATCTGGTTCATGACCATCAGGGCATAAAAATCCGGATCATCCCGATGGATGCCCACCACGCCGATCCGCACGGTGGTTTGGGGCAGATCCATTTCCACATGCTGCTCCGTGCCTTTTTCTACCGGAACGGCTTCCGGGGGGGGACCCAGAGGACCGGGCTGGGATTCCAGGCCGGAGAGGTGTTTTTCCACCAGTCCCTTGAGCCGTTCCAGTCCCACATCCCCGGCCACGGCGATCACCATGCCCGGACCCCGGAACACAGCGGCGTGATGACGCCGGATGTCCGCCAGTTCGATGCGTTTGACACTCTCCACCGTACCGTTCACCGGGCTGGCGTAGGGGTGACGCTCTCCGAAGATCATGGGAAAAATCGCCCGGGTGGCCCGGAAGGTCGGTTCCTCTTCGCTTTTGATCAACTCCGCGACCCGCTCCCGCACGCCGCGTTGGAAATCCTGCTCCACAAAACGGGGACGGATCATCGCCTCCCCGAGACGGGTCCAGGCTTCGTCCAGGTGGTCGCTCAAGGTGGTCATGCTCACATCCAGGGTGTCCTGCCCGGCGCTGGCACCGAGGGAGATCCCGTAATAGTGCAACCGTTCCTGAAACGCCACCGAGTCCAGTTCCCCGGCCCCTTCGTTGAACATCCAGGCGGTCATGGCCGCCACCCCTTCCCGACCCGCCGGATCGTAGACACCGCCACCCCGGGCCAGGATTCTGGTTTCCACCATGGGATTGACGTGGTTTTCCACCAAAAAGACCTGGATGCCATTGGAAGTGACAAAAGGCACCACCTTGGCATTTTCCGCGGCCAGGGCCGGAGCCGTCCAGGAAAGCCACAATACCAGCAGGCCATACCGCCACGGAAAAGCAGAAAAACGGACACTCATGGTTTCAAGATCCCCACGGTCAGGCGTTCCGGGCGCAGATATTTGGCCGCCACACGTTGCAACGCCTCGCTGGTCACCGCCCGCACCCGTTTGGGATAGTCATCCACCATCCCGTGCCAATCCAGATCGTTGACCTCCATGCGGCCAATGATCCAGGCGATCCGGTCGATGGAGTCCTGGGCATAGACATGTTCGGCGATCAGGCCATTGCGGGCTTTTTCCAACTCCCGGACCGGAACCGGTTCCCGGACCAGACGGTCCACCTCGGCGAAAATCGCCTTTTCCATCTCCTGGAGATCGGCGCCGGGCTTGGGCATGGCGGACAGGGAAAACAGCTCCCAACTGGCGGAAAAGCCACTGTAGGCCGCCGACGCCGAAACCGCCAAACCCATGTCACGAATCAAACGTTGATTCAAACGGCTAGTACTGCCGCTTCCCAGCACCACCGCCAGCACGTCCAGCGCCAGGGCGTCTTCCGGACCGTCGGGCATGGCCAGGGAGGGGACCGCGTATCCGGCCATCCAGATGGGCAGTTTGGCGGCGGAATCCCGCACTTCCAGGCGATCGGGTTTTTCCCGTCGGGGGGGTTCGGGAAACGGAAGAGGGGGGGCGGTGGGCTGGGCCGTGAGGGGGGAAAAATATTTCCGCACCAGACCCTCCACCTTTTCCGGATCCACATCCCCCACCACCACCAAAATGGCGTTGTTGGGAGCGTAAAAGGTCTGATACCACCCCTTGAGATCCTCCAGCTTCAGTTCGGCGATTTCATTCATGGCGCCGATGACCGGACGACCATAGGGATGATCCCCATAGGCCAAGGCCCGATAGCGCTCCAGCATGCGTTGATTGGGATCCGAATCGGTACGCATGCGCCGCTCTTCGCGCACCACGAGATTTTCCGATTTGAACTCCCCTTCCTGAAGCTTCAATCCCCGCATCCGGTCGGCTTCCAGTTTTAGGGCCAGTTCCACCCGATCCGAGGCCAACTTGATGTAATACATGGTGTAATCGGTGGTGGTGGAGGCGTTGTCCTCCCCGCCTTCCTGGGCGACGAGTTTGCTGAACGCCTCGGGGGAGAGGGTCTCGGTGCCCTGGAACATCATATGTTCCAGCATGTGGGACAAACCGGTCTTGCCTGGTATTTCGTTGGCGGAGCCGACCCGATACCACATCTGGGTGATCACCACCGGGGCTTTGGACTCCCGGGCCACCACCACCTTGAGACCATTATCCAGTTTGAACTCCCGGGCATCCAGGGCCAACGCGGGACGGACGGTCCCGGCCAGCACCATCAGGCCGATTCCCACCCATCCCAGAGTCCGCCCGACCGATACCGGTCGCATGTCACTTGCCACCGGTGGGGGTGCCGAGCCAACCCGGCAGGCGTTCCTGTTGATCCCGGGTCAGGGGTTTGCTCTCTTGTCTGGCTTCGGGGGTTTTGAACAGAATCGAACGGGCCGATGTGGGTGCGGAAGAATCGTTGCGGGGGGATGCGGCGATCCGATTGTCATCGTCTTCCTGGGTTTCCTTGCCCGGAAGCACATTCAGATCCGGCGGAATTTCCAAAGGTTCTCGCGTGGCGACGCGACCGGGATCCAGCATGTTGTCTTCCCACGGCAGGGTGAAATTGCTCGAACAACCAGCCAGGGGCAACACTGCCGCAAGGGCCAAAACCGGCATCACGAACCTGTTCATTTTTTTCATGGATCGCCTCAAGGATCGGAAGTGTTCGACGTAAGCAGATGATCCAACAACAAAAGGCCAACTCCGGCGCTGATGGCGCAATCCGCCAGATTGAACACCGGAAACGACAGATCATGCCAGTGAACATACAAAAAGTCCACCACCCATCCAAAACGGACACGATCCAGCAGATTGCCCAGGGCACCACCCAGCAGCATGCCCAGTCCCACGACCAGAATCCGGGTTTCGGCGGTACGCAGCATCCAGATGATCAGCAGCGAGGCCACGGCGGCCACGCTGCACAAAAACAGCACCCGATACTCCGCGGCCATACCGGTGAACAAACCAAAAGCCGCCCCGACATTATGCACCAGCACCAGATCGAAAAATCCCGGAATCAAGGTGATGCCCTGTTCGGCCAACTCCCGGGTGGACAACCATTTGGCCCACTGGTCCAAAACGAATACCAGCACCGCCAATACCAGTCCCACGCCCAGGCGGGCATTCCACCAGCCTCCGCCACCCGTCATCGGGAGGAACCATCCGCGGCGAGCACCTCATGACACCGGGGACACAGCACCTCATCCCCCACCCCCACTCCGGAATCCCAGTTCCAGCAGCGTTGACACTTGCCACCCTTGGCCAGGGCAATGGACACTTTCAATCCTTCCACTTCGGCATCGACCTCCAATCCTTCCGGGGCCTCTTCCAGGGGACGGACATGCACGGCGGAAACGATGAAGATCCGATGCAAATCCCGCATCTGACGCAACACATCCCCCAGTCCGGCATCGGCGTACAGCGTGACGACCGATTCCAGGAAGGTGCCCAACCGTTTTTCCCGCCGTTCGATCTCCAAAACTCGGTATGCCGCCGCCCGCACCTTGCGAACCGTTTTCCAGCGGGCGGCCAACGCCTCGTCCTGCCACAAGGAGTCCGCTTCGGGCAACAACGCCAGATGGACCGATTCCGGACGGGATCCCCCCATCTGGGCCCACACCTCTTCGGCGGTGAAGGAGAGGATCGGCGCCATCAGGCGGGTCACGGCCTCCAGGATATGGGCCAGCACCGTCTGGGCGGAACGCCGTTCGACAGAACGCTCGCCTTCACAATAAAGGCGATCCTTGAGCACGTCCAGGTAAAAAGCCCCCATGTCCACGGCGCAGAAATAATGAATATCCTGATAGACCCGATGGAAGGCGTATTCGTCGTAGGCCACCCGCACGTCGGTGATCAATCCGTGCAGTTGATGCAAGGCCCACCGGTCGAGTTCGGGCATCTGGTCCAGGGAGACGCCATCTCGTTCCGGATCGAATTGGGCCAGATTACCCAGCAAAAACCGCAAGGTATTGCGGATGCGCCGGTAGGCGTCGGAAAGTCCCTTGAGGATTTCGTCGGAGATGCGTATATCCCCGGCATAGTCTTCGGCGGTCACCCACATGCGCAGGATGTCCGCGCCGTACTGCTGGATCACCTTGGCCGGGGCGATGACGTTGCCCAGGGATTTGGACATCTTGCGGCCCTTGCCATCCACCACGAAACCGTGGGTCAACACCGCCTTGTAGGGTGCCTTGCCCCGCACGCCGACCGAGGCCAAGAGGCTGGAATGAAACCATCCCCGGTGCTGGTCCGACCCTTCCAGGTAGAGGTCCGCCGGCCAGGTCAATCCCCACCCCGCCGGATCCTGGCGCCGCAAAACCGCCGCCTGGGTCACCCCGGAATCAAACCAGACATCCAGGATATCCTTTTCCTTGGCGAAGGTTTCGCCTCCGCACCCGGGACAGCGGAATCCGGCGGGCAGAAAGGCCGCCGCTTCCTTGGCGAACCAGACATCGGCGCTGTGTTGTTCCACCTGGAGGGCGATGGATTCGACCACCTGTCCATCGGTGACCACCCGACCGCAGCCCTGACAGGTGATCACCGCGATGGGCACGCCCCAGGAGCGTTGCCGGGAGACGCACCAGTCCGGACGCACCGCGACCATGTTGTAAATCCGCTCTCGCCCCCAGGCCGGAATCCAGCGGGTCTGGTTGATCTCCTCCAGGGCTTTTTCCCGCAGTGTATTGGTTTCCATGGAGATGAACCACTGGGGAGTGGCACGGATGATCACCGGTTTGTGACAACGCCAGCAGTGGGGATAGCTGTGGGTGAGGCGACTCTGGGCCAACAGTCGGCCCTGTTCGTTCAACAGGGCCACCACCGCCTCGTTGGCCTTGAAAATATGCTGACCGGCGAAATGGGGGGTTCCCGCCTCGAACACCCCTCGGTCGTCCACGGGATTATACACCGGCAGACCATAGCGCCGTCCCACGTCATAGTCTTCGTGACCATGGCCGGGGGCGGTGTGGACGCAGCCGGTACCCGCCTCCAGGGTGACGTGACGCCCCAAAAGAATCGGCGCGTCCCGTTCCACCAGGGGATGACGGAACCGTTTGCCTTCCAGGGTGGCGCCGGCAAAACGGCTCAGGATTTCGACCCCTTCCCGGGGCACGCCCCAGGCATCCACGCACGACTCCCACAGACCTTCCGCCAGAATGACGGTTTCACCCACCGTCAGATTGGCGCAGCGGCCCGGATCGGTGATCCGCGCCGCCACATAGACCAGTTCCGGATGGAGACAGACCGCCAGATTGGCGGGAATGGTCCAGGGGGTGGTGGTCCAGATGACCACCGAGACCGCCCCTTCGAGGCCGGGGAGGGTTTCATCGGCGGACAGGGGGAACTTGACGAAAATGGCGGTGGATTGATGATCCGCGTACTCCACCTCGGCCTCGGCCAGGGCGGTGACATCGTTGACACACCAGTAGACCGGCTTGGAGCCTTTGAACAGTCCGCCGTTGACCAGGAACTGTCCCAACTCTCGCAGGATGTCGGCCTCGAAGCGGTAATCCATGGTCAGATAGGGATGCTGCCAGTCGCCGATCACCCCGAGGCGCTTGAACTCCTCCCGCTGGATATCCACCCAGCGTTGGGCATAATCCCGGCAATGGCCCCGGAAGACCACCGGATCCATGGTCTCCTTGTCCAATCCCTGCTGTTTGAGTTCCACCTCCACCTTGGTTTCGATGGGCAGGCCGTGACAGTCCCAGCCGGGCACATAGGGGACATCAAACCCTTCCATGCGCCGGAATTTTAGGATCACATCCTTGAGCACCTTGTTGATCGCGTGACCCATGTGCAAATTGCCGTTGGCGTAGGGCGGGCCATCGTGCAGCACGAACAAAGGCCGTCCCGCCGCCGTTTCGCGCATGCGGGCATGCAGATCCATGCTCTCCCAGCGGGCCAGAATGGCCGGTTCGCTGGCGGGCAGGTCGGCACGCATGGGAAACGGGGTGACTGGCAAACGCACGGTATTTTTGTAATCCACGTCCTTGAACTCCTTGCCACGCTTTCGATCCATCATCCTTCGATCATCCGCAGATTGCGACCACTCCGTTGATCGTCTCGGCGCAGATGATAAAATATCGAATGTTCCTTGTCCATCTTGGCCGTCACGACCGGGGGGACAAAGCGCATGGAAGGGGGATGCCAGGGAGGGATTTCAGGTGGGAGAGAGGGTGCTGTTTTCGGATGCGAAATGGGCCTGGGCCTGTTCCACGTCCCGGCGGATCTGGGCCTGCAACGCCTGCACATCCGGAAAACGCATCTCCGAACGCAGATGGCGCAAGAATTGTACACGCAGAATTTTTCGATAAAGATCCATGGGCACCGGGGCCAACAGGTGGGCCTCCAGCCGCAAGTCGGCGTCGCCGAAGGTGGGATTGCGTCCCACATTCACCACCGCGGGCAGCCAGCATCCCCCCACGCACGCCTTGGCCACATAGACCCCGATGGGAGGATGCAACATGCCTCCCAGGGCGATGTTGGCCGTGGGAAAACCCAGCTTGCGCCCCCGCTGAAAACCGATCACCACCCGTCCTTCCACCTCGAAGGGACGGTCCAGCAGTCGGGCCGCCATGGCGAAGGAACCGGCGGAGACCTCCCGTCTGACCCAGGTGGACGAAACCGGCTGACCATCCAGGATCACCAACGGATGGGCATGCACCCCGAATCCATGGATCTCCCCCATGCGGGCCAGATCCTCGAACGTGCCCACCCCTTTGGCCCCGAAGCGGAAGTTCTCCCCCACCACCACCTCCCGGGCCCCCACGCCATGGACCAGAATCTCCCGCACGAAGGTTTCGGGGGGCATGGCGGCCAAAGCGCGGTTGAAATGCAGCACAAACAGCGCCTCCACCCCCGCCTCTTCCATCCAGCGGGCCTTGCCCCGCAAACCGGTGATGCGGGGAGGGGTCCGTTCCGGGTTGAGCAGGCGCAACGGATGAGGCTCGAAGGTCACCGCCATGATCGCCGCTCCGCCATGCATGGCGGTCAACGCCCGCAAATGGGCAAACAGGGTCTGATGGCCCCGGTGTACACCGTCAAAATTGCCGATGGCGACCACCGCATTCCGGAACCGGGGGGGCAGATTTCTGAGTCCTCGAATGATATACATGCCCAACGCACTGTTCTTGATGCCAGAAAGTCCGTCATCGATCCGCCCCGTGCGCACCGATCACTCTCCGGGAACTACGATCCTTTGCAAAACCCATTCCTCAATTGCATTCCTCATTGGATCCACAATCCGCGCCATCAAAAAACCGCCTCCCCTTTTCCGTAAGCAAAAAATATGAGATGATGGTCGCTTGGTGCCCGGGACCCAATCCGGAAACCTTTAAAAAAACAATTCCTGATTCCGCCCTTGCCGGCCAAACTGATCGCCTCGCCGTATCGGAGCCTTCGCACGATGTTGAATGTCATGCGCCGCAGCGCCAAATCTGTTCTTATCAAACTGCTGCTTGTTTTTCTCGCCTTGAGCTTCATGGTCTGGGGCGTGGAAAGCTATGTCAACAGCCGTTCCCAGTCGCCGGTGGTGGAGGCGAAAGGGTGGAACATCGGACCCCATGAATTCTCCGAAGCCTATGAACAGGAGTTCCAACGCCTGCGTGAACGGTTCGGCGGGTCGGTGGACAAGAAAACCGCTGAAATGCTCGGTCTGAAACAGCGTACCCTCCACTCCCTCATCAACCGTTACCTGATCCTGTCCGCCAGCCGTGATCTGCGCCTGACCGTCTCTCCCAACGTGTTGCGGCAGCGCATCGAATCCACTCCGGCTTTCCAGGTCGATGGCGCGTTCAACAAGGAACGCTATGATCTGGTCCTGCGCAACAATCGCTTGAGTGCCCGGGAGTTCGAGCGTCAATTGACCTCCGATATCGTTTCCGACCAGATCCGTCGCGCCGTCAGCACCCCCACCGCGCTGCCCAAGGCTCTGGTGAGCAATCTGGTGCGCATGGAAAACGAAAAACGTTCCGTGCTGATCCTTTCCCTGGATCCCAAGGATTTGGAAGCGGGCATCAAATCCACCAACGACGATCTCGAAGCCTTCCTGAAAAAAAATCAGGGCCAGTTCATGACCAAAGCCAAAGTCAAACTCCGTTATGCTGTCCTCAACAACGACAGCGTGCGGGATGCGGTCCAGGTCTCCGAAGAAGAGATCAAGGAGTTTTATACCGAACACCTCAAGGATTACAGCAAGGGAGAGACCCGCAAGGCGCGTCACATCCTGGCCCGCATCGACGACAAAACCGACGCCGCCGCGGCCAACGAGAAAATCCGCAAGGCCGCTGAACGGCTCAAGGCCGGAGAAGCGTTTGAAACCGTGGCCAAAGAGCTGTCCGACGACTCTTCCGCGGCCCAGGGCGGAGATCTGGGTGAATTCGGACCCGGGGTCATGGTGCCTGCGTTCGAGAAGGTCGCCTTCTCGCTGGAAGCCGGCAAGGTCTCCGAACCCGTGACCACGGCTTTCGGGGTCCATCTGATTCGTGTGGACCAGATCCATCCCGCCGAAACCAAACCTTTGGAAAAGGTCTCCGCCGAAGTCCGGGGTCGCATCGTCGAAAACAAGGCCAAGGATCTGGTCTATGAGCGTTCCGGCACCTTCGAGGATCAACTGGCCGCCTCGGGCAGTCTGAAAACCATCTCCAACGATCTGAATTTGCGTTACAAGGAGACGGATTTCCTGGCTCAAGACGATGCGGGCCGCTCCGGCGTGGAACTGGAACCCAAATTCCTGGAAGCCGCTTTCGCCACGGCCAAAGGATCCGTCTCCTCGCTGATCGAGGTATCCAACAATCAATTTGTGGCCCTGGAAGTGGTGGACCGCCAGGAACCCGCTCCCAAAACCCTGGAACAATCCAAGGATGAGGTGGTCAAGGCGCTCACCGCGGAAAAAGCCAAGGAAGAGACCCATACCCTCATGACCACGGCGCTCAAGGCTTTGGGAGAAGGCAAATCCGCGGAAGAAATCACCGCCATCCATGCCAAGATCCGTTCCGCCACGCCATCCCCGTTCTTGCGTGAGGGGGCCGAAAAGGAACCCGGTCCCAAGGTGCGCGATGTCAGTTTCAAACTGCAATCCGACAAGCCCAACCACCCGGAACTCATCGAAGAAGAGGGGCGCCTGTTGGCCGTGCGTCTGATCAAGATCATCGAACCCTCCGCCGAAGAGATCAAGGCGGCGGAAAAGGAGTTCTCCGCCAAACTCGAAGAGAGTCTCGGCCAGGAGCAACTGATCGCCTATCTGAATGGTCTTTGGAACCAGTCCAACATCCGCATCAACCAACCCATGCTGGACCGTTTCTGATTCTTTCGCCTGTTCGTCCCCCCTTTTTTTGCCGGTTGTTCCGGTGGAAAGGGGGGACGCCTCATTTTGCCCGTATGGTTGACATTCATGAAAATAGACGCCCAGGTGGTGGTGATCGGCGCTGGCCCCGGAGGTTACACGGCGGCCTTTCTGGCCGCAGGACGGGGTTTCAAGACCGTGCTTGTGGATCCGGAACAGGCGCCGGGGGGAGTGTGTCTGTATCGGGGGTGCATTCCCAGCAAAGCCTTGCTGCATGCCGCCCGCCTCATCGCCGAAAGCAGACAGGCCGCCACCTTTGGCCTGCATTTCAGCGGATTGCGGGTGGATCTGGATCGACTCCGCGCCTGGAAAGATGAAATCGTCACCCGTCTGACCGGCGGACTGGCCCAACAGTGCCAGTTGCGCGGCGTGACCCGACTCCAGGGAGCAGCGCGGCTGCTCTCTTCCAATCGTGTGGTGGTGGAACGGCCCGGAGAAGAGAGCGTCGAACTCCAGGCGGATCATCTCATTCTGGCCACCGGTTCCCGTCCGGCTCCCCTGCCCGGCCTGCCCGGTCCGATGCCGGCAGGCGTGATGGACTCCACCAGCGCCTTGCAACTGGAAACCATACCCGCTTCGCTTCTGGTGGTGGGGGCGGGGAATATCGGTTTGGAATTGGGTACGGTCTACGCGGAGTTGGGATCCCGGGTTCGGGTCGTCGAGGCGGCATCCGGAATCCTGCCCGGCGCGGATCGGGACCTAGTGCGACCGTTGGCCTCCCGTCTCGGCAAGGTGATGGAGTCCGTGACCCTCAACGCCCGTGTGGTCTCCATCGAATCCGCGACCCCGGGTTTGCGGGTGGGAATCCAGGAAGCCTCGGGACCGGTTGTCTTTCACGAGGTGGAGCGGGTTCTGATCGCCACAGGCCGGACTCCCGCCAGCGACATTCCGGGTTTGGAACAGACCCGGGTGACGTTGGATCCCCGGGGGGCCATCCGGGTGGATGCGGCCATGCGCACGGATGATCCCGCCATTTTGGCCATCGGCGATGTCACCGGGGGCGTCATGCTGGCTCACAAGGCCTCGGCCCAGGCCCATCAGGCCGTGGCCACCCTGACCGGAGCGTCGCCACCGGCCCGTCCTCCCATTCTGCCTGCGGTCACCTACACCGATCCCGAAATCGCCTGGGCCGGACTGACCGAAACCATGGCCCGGGAGCAGGGCATCCCGGTGCGAGCGCTTCGTTTTCCCTGGGCCGCTTCGGGCCGCGCCCAGACCCTGGAACGGCCCGAAGGCGTCACCAAATGGATCCTGGAACCCACCACCGGCACGATTCTCGGCGTGGGCATCACCGGGGTCGGGGCCGGAGAGTTGATCGCCGAAGGAGTACTGGCCATGGAGCAGGCCTTGACCATCGACGCGGTTGCCCACTGCGTCCATCCCCATCCGACCCTCTCCGAAACCTTGATGGAGGCTGCGGAGATCTTTTCCGGTCAATGCGTCCATTTCCACGCCCCACTCCGCAAACGTCCCGGAGAATGATGCGAGGCACGCAAAATAGCGGTTGACTTTTGAAAGGACTGTTGCTAGAATCCTGAAAATTGCCGAGATGGCGGAACTGGTAGACGCACCAGACTCAAAATCTGGCGGATGTGAGTCCGTGTCGGTTCGACTCCGACCCTCGGCACCATTTTGACTACTCAAAGACCTGATCCAACCGATCAGGTCTTTTTTTTGTGCGCCCGGCAGGGGTTGAAGGGGCGACTCCCCCACCCAACCCGTTTGAACAAACCGGAGTTCCGACCATCAAGAGCCTTGACCCGAAGGTATATCGTCAAGGACAAGAGGTAGGCAAAGCCTTGCGCGAAATCCAGTCGGAAAATCCGAAAAACAACCGCTGAACGTATCGACGGTTCCGGGGATAATCGATCACCTTTTCGCATCCGACTGTATTCTCCATGATATTCCTCAATCTTATCAATAGACGATACTGCATCCTCTGCTTATGTGGCAGGATATCACTTTGAAGACATGGTTTGCTCTGCTTGCCAGATATTGTCTTTAAAATGATCAGGTCACACGTTATGGCTCAAAAATCCTGATGCTGGATCATACTCCCGAATACTCACTTATTTTTTCCTGTTGACTTGATGGAGATGGAAGAGATAATACACCGCTTCAACCTGAACGGTCGATATCGGCCTTTTTTCAAATACCGGATATCACCAGATTGGATGAAGAAAAAAAAGGGGGGGGACACGTCTGCATTGAAACCAATTCGAGGAATCGAAAGGGAGTCCACGGCATTGCACGCCTTGGCCAGGGTGATGCGGGATGCTGTAGTGATTTTCGGTCCAGATGGTCGCATGACCTGCTGGCATATATATGCCGTCAAACAGGCGGGCCGCAATCATTTTCGTCTGTTCGATCCCGCCCCGGCCTCCTGCGCGACGCCCTGTCCCATGCGTAACCGGACAGCCTGGATTCCAGCCAAAACGTGATCGCCTCATCAAGCCGTCAATAGAGGTATGCGCACGGCTCATCCGTAACGAACACACGTCTTACAGAAAAAAAAGGGGGGGCGGATAGAACATCATGAAACTGTCAAGCCGGATTCGACTGCGAGACAAATTCGTATTGCTGTTGATTTTTCCTGTCTGCGGATTGTTGTGGTTTGGTCTTTGGCAGGTGCAGGACAGACAGGCGTTGGCAAGGCAGGCCACGGACATGGAACAACTGGTGGGATTGGGCATCCGCTTGAGTGCCCTGGTCCATGAACTGCAAAAGGAACGTGGCCTCTCCTCCGGTTTCCTGGCCAGCAAGGGGGGCAAATTCCGGGATGAATTGGGCAAACAGCGACAGGAAACCGACGACCGGAAAAAACTTCTCGGCATCTTTCTGAAAGAATTTCCGGCACAGGCTTTCGGCTCCGGATTGAAACAGGATCTGCAACGGACCGAAGCGGAACTGGAAAAATTGTCCGACCTGCGTGGACAGGTGGACGGGCTGACCCTGACCCCTCCCCAGGCCATGAGCTTTTACACGACGCTCAATGGATACACCCTGGATCTGGCAGGACGCTTTCCGACCCTGACCGTCAACAGCGAATTGTCCACCCAGGCCTCCGCGTACATCAATTTTCTGTTGACCAAAGAGCGCATCGGTCTGGAACGGGCCATGCTCAATGCCGTTTTCTCCTCGGATCGGTTCGCGCCGGGGACTTTTGCCCACTTCGCTCAACTGGTGGGGGAGCAGGAGGCCTATCAGCGTGTTTTCGTTGGACTGGCCACCCCTGCCCAACGCGCCCTGCTGGAAACGAAATCCCAGGATCCCGATGTGGCCGAAGCCATCCGTATGCGACAAATCGCCATGGAAAAGGGGGATCAGGGTGGATTCGGGATCGATTCTTCCCGCTGGTTCTCCGTCATGACACGGAAAATCGAACGCTACAAAGAGGTCGAAGACAGCTTGTCACAGGAGCTTGAGACCCGCGCCCGCCGTTTGAGTCAGGAGGCGCGTCGTGTCTTGTGGATGGTTTCCGTTGCCGTGGGAAGCATTCTGTTGGTGGTTGCCTTCTTGTCGGTTGTGATTGTGCGGGCCATCCAGGGACAACTGGGCGGGGAGCCGGAAATGGTTCGCAATCTGGTTGAACGGGTGGCCAATGGTGATCTGTCGGAACGGGTGGATCCTCAGGCGCAAGGCATTCTGGGTTCCATCGGCACCATGGTGAACAATCTGCGCGGCACCATTGCCACCATTGCCAATATTGGAGATCAGGTGGTTCAGGAAAGCGAAACCATCAGCGACAGTTCGGCTCAGGTTTCCCAGGGGTCCAGCCGTCAGGCGGCGGCCATTGAACAGACATCTGCCGCCATGGAACAGATGACCGCGGCGGTGCGCAACAACGCCGACAATGCGACCCGCACCGAAACCATGGCGGTGCAGGCCGCCACCGGTGCCCGACGCAGTGGCGCGGTGGTGGTGCAAGCGGTGGAAGCGATGCGAAACATCGCCTCGCGCATCACCATTATTGAAGAGATCGCCCGTCAGACCAATCTGCTGGCTCTGAACGCCGCCATCGAGGCGGCCCGGGCGGGAGAGCATGGAAAAGGCTTTGCCGTAGTGGCCGCCGAAGTGCGCAAACTCGCCGAACGCAGCCAGCAGGCCGCCGGTGAGATCAACCAGATCTCCTCTTCCAGCATGGCCGTGGCGGAAGAGGCGTCATTGTTGCTGGAACGACTGGCACCGGATATCGAGGAGACCGCCGCTTTGGTCCGTGCGATTGCCCATGCCTCCCAGGAACAAAGCCAAGGGATCTCCCAGGTCAATCACGCCTTGCAGGAATTGAACGATGTCATCCAGGACAACGCCGGAGCGGCTGAACGATTCGCCCAGGGAGCCGATAGCCTGGCCGAACAGGCAAACAAGCTGCAAGGGGTGTTTACCTTCTTCCGTCTGGATGACGCCTCGGGAAAAGCCGATGAGATCTTCCCCTGGAGCGATCGGATGCGCATCAATGTGCGTGAAGTCGATGCCCAACATCAACGCCTGGTGGAAATGGTGAATCAGGTCTATCGGTTGATCAAAAACGGGGCGTTCGAGGAGGCGTTGACCAAAGTTTTGCCGGAACTGCTGGAATATACCAAGTTCCATTTTGGTTTCGAGGAACAATTGTTTGCCCAATACGGCTATCCTCAGGCGGCGGATCACGCCCGTCTTCACGTCAAGTTGGTCGAACAGGCTTTGGCGTTCGTGCCTCGCGTGCAGGGGGGGGATCGGGCTGTGGCTTTTGAATTGTTGGGATTCCTGAAACAATGGTTGACCAAACACATCTTGAAGTCCGACAAACATTATGCCGGCTTCCTGAACAAAAAGGGTGTCTATTGACCGGGCCGTCCGTGGTCACCTGAACGCTGAAGGGGGGGATTCATGCCCTCATGATGCCCCCCCATTGGAGACACAAACGGATCCGCCTGTGGTCCATCCCGTTTTTTTGATCCTTGTGTTGGGCCCCTCCCCTCACGATGACAACAAACTCCGTTTTGCGGCAACATGGCTGATCACCTCCAGCAACCGGTTGCGACGCACGGGTTTGCTGACGTGGAGATCACAACCGACCTCCTGTGCCTTCTCGACCATACACCGGGTCGCGTGACCGGTCAGCGCGACAATGATGGTGGGTTTCCATCCCATTTCTTGTTCCCAGGCGCGAATACTCCGAGTGGCCTCCAGACCGTCCATGACCGGCATCTGGATATCCATCAAAACCAGATCGCATCCACCTTTCTTGAATTTTTCGAGACATTCCAGACCATTGGTGGCAAGGCTCAGCCGATGTTCCGTTTGGTCGAGAAACGCATCGATCAGGATAAGGTTTTCCTGCGCGTCGTCGGCGCATAAAATGGAAAGCGACCTCTCAGGCTGGACGATCTCCGTCGTCACATCCCAATAAGACGGTTTTGGAATCGACGGCTCTTCCATTTCCGGGAGGGGAATGAAAACAGAAAAGGAACTGCCCTTGCCGAGAATGCTTTCCACCTGGATGCGCCCACCCATTTTCTCGCTCAAATGACGACAGATGCTCAATCCAAGACCCGTGCCCCCGAATCGTCGGGTGGTGCTGGCATCGGACTGGACAAAAGGTTGAAAAATATCGTCCAGCTTGTCCTCCGGGATACCCACACCGGTATCCGTCACGGTCAACCTGGTCCATTCTCCTTCTCCTCTCGAAATCTCCAGGCGGACTGCCCCTTTTTCCGTGAATTTAAGCGCATTGCCCAGCAGGTTCAGCAGGATTTGTCTCAGACGGTCCGGGTCTCCGCGCACGAAACGGGGGATGGTTTCGTCCATGGTCACACTCCAGTCAATCCCTTTGGTCTTGGCGCGCAAACCGAGGATTTCCAGGGTTCCTTGCACCAGATCCGGAAAGTCGAACGTCGCGTTTTCAAGGTGCAACTGGCCTGCTTCGATTTTGGAGATGTCCAGAATATCATTGATGAGCGCAAGCAGTGAATCCCCGGCCCGTTTCAACAATTGGACATGGTGCATCGTCTCCGCATCGAGTGTGGAGGTGCCAAGCAAATCGGTCACACCGATGATGGTGTTCATGGGCGTGCGAATTTCATGACTCATGGCGGCCAGAAAGGCACTTTTGGCGTGATTGGCCGAATCGGCTTTCTGTACCGCCTGTTCCAATTCCAACAGCAACCGTCTGCGTTCGGTCACATCCCGCACGGTCAGGCAGTAACCCGCCAGTTGGTGACGCTGATCCAACACACCGGAAACCCGACCCTCCAGAAAATGGATGCCATCCCTTTTTTCGACCTGCATTTCAAACCGATGTTCCGCCTGGGCCCGCACATTCTGAATGGCTTGCATCCAATGCTGCTCATCCACCGCAAACCGTTTATGAAACTCACGCACATCATGTCCCAGCGTCTCTTCCTGCGTGATGCCCAGCAGTGTGGCGGCCATGGGATTGAAGTATTGCACGATCAAGTCGAGATCGGCGGTGATGATGGCCAGATCCGTGGCAGAGCGCAACACATTGTCCATATGGAGACTTTTTTCGACCAGCGCGGCTTCCGCCGCACGGCGACGCCTTTCGGATTGCGCCAGTTCCAGGGCGTAATGGAGAGAGCGGGATAAAACCTCCGGGGAAAGATGCTCCTTGACCAGATAGTCCGCCGCACCGAATTTCATCAAGGTGACGGCGATCTCCTCGTCACCGCATCCGGTCAGAAAAACGATAGGGGTTTCGATCCCGGACCCGCGCATTTCCTGCAACAACTCCAATCCTGTGTTGGCACCCAACCGGTAGTCGAAGAAACAGAGATCGAACGATTGACTGCGCAAACATTCCAGTGCGATCGAATAGGTGGGGGCACACGTCAGATGATGGGGACGGTCGGTCATCCCCCGCATCAGGTGACGACGAAAAACCGTGGCGTC
The DNA here is from genome assembly GCA_015231755.1 of Magnetococcales bacterium. NCBI lineage: Bacteria > Pseudomonadati > Pseudomonadota > Magnetococcia > Magnetococcales > Magnetococcales bacterium. The sequence continues at coordinate 47,744 of JADGAZ010000014.1, forward strand.
GGTCTCCTCGTCTTCGACAAGCAGCAAGCGGATCGTCACGGCGGGCATGTTGTTGTCTTTCGATAAAGTGTGTTGAGAGGCCAGCATGATTTTCAGTTCTCGACGGCTGACTGCATCAGGGCAGGATTGAAAAAGTGAAAAGTCGCTCGTCCCGCATTCTTGGAACGATACATCGCCTCATCCGCACATTTCAGGAGCGATTCCACCGTGTTGCCGTCTTCCGGGAACACGGCGATGCCGATACTGCCGGAAATATGCGCCTCCCGACCATGCGGGAAAAACGGACGCGTCAATTGTTCAAGGATTTTGGTCGCGATCGGTTGCGCCAATTCCGGATGGGCCACATCGTGAAGAATGACGGTAAACTCGTCTCCTCCCAGACGTGCCACGGTGTCGGAACGACGCACGCACAATGCGATGCGCCGGGCCGCCTCCCGCAGCAGCGCATCGCCCGCATCGTGGCCCAGGGTGTCGTTGACCTCTTTGAAACGGTCCAGATCCACAAACATCAACACCATGTGGGCTTCGTTCCGTCCTGCCAGAGCCACGGCCTGACTCAAACGATCATCAAACAGACGACGGTTGGGAAGCCCGGTCAGTGTGTCGTATTCGGCTTGAGTGCGCAATCTCTCCTCCAGCTCTTTGCGCAAGGTGATGTCCTGCTGCACCGAGACGAAGCGGGTCACACCACCAAAACGATCACGAACCGGTGAGATGGTGGTTTCCTGAATATACCGGGAGCCATCCTTGCGGCGATCCACCATTTCGCCGCGCCAGACATGGCCATCCAGAATGGTGTTCCAAAGATCCTGGTAGAATGCATTGTCATGATGCCCTGATTTGAGAATACGCGGGGTGGCGTCCCGAATGTTCTCCCGGGTGTAACCGGTGATGCGGGTAAACGCAGGATTGGCCCAGAGAAAAATTCCCTGGGAATCGGTGATGAAAATGGCATTGGCGGCGGTTTCCAGGGCGGTGGCCTGGAGGCGCATCAATTCTTCGATTTTTTCCCGTTGCAAAGCGGCGCCCAGAGTACTGGCGGCGGTGCGCAGGGCATCCAGTTCCATGGATGACCACTCCCGGTCCGCGCTGCGTTCATCGAACCGCAACACGCCCCACCAGGCGCCATCGACGAATACCGGAATCAGCACCGAAGCGTGGATTCCCATGGACTGCAACCATACCGCTTCCGGTTCCGGAAATTCCGTGGCGCGACAAAAGAAAGGTTTGCCATTGGCCAGTATTCCCGTCCAGTTCTGATTCTCGGCCTCTCCGTAATGGAAATCCGGATGATCGGAATGGCGGACGGCGGACCGCAACGCCTCCTCGACCCACTCGAACAGGGGTTGGGCACCGAGTCTTCCCTGCGGGGACATCCTGTTTTGCAGCAAACCGACCCGGCATGCGACCGATGCGCGTCCAAAGGCGGTCAGCAGGCGACTCATGCCGTCGCGCCAATCCGAAGACTTGAGCAAGGTTTCCGTGGACAGGGTCAAGGCGTTGAGAATGGCGTCCCGGTGACGCAGTGCGCGTCGGTCCTGAATGCGCTGCACCACGAACCGGAGGACATGTTCGAGTCCTTCCGCCGACAGGGTGCTTTTGGTCATGTAATCGAGCACTCCGGCACGCAACGACTGGACTGCCACCTCCTCGTCCCCATGACCGGTCAGCAGAATAAAGGCGCAATCCCGACGCATCTCGTCGGAAAGTCCGCGCACCAGGTCGAGTCCGGTGCCGACATCCAACAAAAAGTCCGTAAACGCCACGTCCGGTGCGAAGGAGGACAGTGCTTCCGTGGCTTCCTGGGCGGTCGAACACTCCCGACAGGTGATATGCCATCCGGAAAGCTGTTTCAACAGTCGGACGAGACGCCGACTGTCCGCCGGATTGTCATCGACCACCAGAATCTTGATGGAATGGCTCATGGCTCTTGCTCCTTCGCTATCAGTGACCAGAGGGAATGATCACCAATTCAAACCAGAACTCTTCCAGCTTCTGTATCGTTTCCATGAATCGGCTCGGTTCCACCGGTTTGCTGATGAACGCATTGGCTCCATGGCCATAAGAGGCCATCACATCCCGTTCCTGATCGGAGGTGGTCAGAATGACCACCGGCAGAGTGCGCAGACTGGGAGTGGCACGAATCTGCCTCAACACCTCCAGTCCATCCATTTTGGGCATGTTGATATCCAGCAACAACAGGTCCGGACGCGGATAAGCCTGAGTGTCCGCATACCGGCCCTGGTTTCTTAGAAACTCCAGACAGGCTTCGCCGTCATCGACGATGAAAAGCCGCACCGCCAGCATGGCTTTGGCGAACCCGCGTTGCACGGTGCGTTGGTCCGGTTCGTTGTCTTCAGCCAACAACACGTTGGCCGGTCTTCCGGTTTTGGTCATAAAATTCATGCCATCCTCTCTCGTCTCTGGTGCCATATCAAGTCATCCTGCCTTGCGGGCAAGGATCACCACAAATCATCCACGTTGCACAACCGCATCGCATGCGGCCCCGTCGTTTTCATGGGGAAGGAACAGCACAAAAACAGTACCCTGGGCGGGGTGATCCGCCACCCGGATCTCCCCGCCATGGCGTCTGACCGCCTCCCGGACGATGGCCAGGCCAATGCCGGAGCCCGCATAATCCGCCCGCCGGTTCAACCGCTTGAAAGGCTGAAAAATCAGCTCCCGGTGACGGGGTTCAATGCCGATTCCCTGGTCGGCGATGCGGATCTCCCAACCGGTCGCCGTTTCCGTGGCGGAAATGTTCACCTTGGGGGGGGATTCAGGTCGGTAAAACTTGATAGCATTATCCACCAGATGTTGAAAGACATGGGTCAACAGGGTCACATCTCCTCGAATTCTGGGCAATCCATCCCAGACAACCCGCGCCCCGGCCTCTGCCACGGGTTGTTGCAACCGCCTCATCACTTCGCGCAAACAACTGTCCAGATCCACCAACCGCCAGGAAAGCTGTGTTCCCCGGGTGTGGGCATAGGCCGTCAGATCCTGAATCAAACGACGCATCCGAATGGCGGACTCCTGAATGAAACGCAGATCCTCCCGAACCTCCGCGCTGATGTCGTGGCCCAGGTCTCCCGGCAGGGCGGAGGTGTAATTCAGGATGATTCTCAAAGGTTCCTGCAAATCGTGGCTGGCGGCGAAATTGAAATTCTCCAGTTCCCGGTTGGCCGCCTGAAGTTCTTCCGCATAGCGGCGTGTTTCGAGCATCGCCTGTTCCATCTCCATTGTCCGCTCCCGGACTTTTTCCTGAAGACCGGCGTTGGCGCCCAGGAGCAAATCGGTCATTCGGTTGAAAGAGGTGGATAATTGTCCAATTTCATCGTCGCTTTCCACGCAGACGACACGTTCGCGTCGTCCCAGGGAGGTTTCGTCGGCGGCCTGGGTCAATGCCTGCAACGGCTTGATGATCTTGCGGCGTTGGTAATCGAGGGTCGCGCCGATGAGCAGGGCGGCGAAAATCACCAATACGGCCAACTGAATTACGAACAGGGAACGGGAATGGCGCAAAGATTCCAATGTCCTGCCCGCCAGACGACTGACATGCCCCATGATGTCCTCATGCAAGGCGTCCAGCATCTCCCCCTTGGCACGCCATTGCGCATACAAAAGGGTGATATGGGTTTCGTCTCCTGCCTCGATCGCCGTGATGAACGCCTGGATAATGGCCTCCTGCCCGCTCCAGGCATCGGCGAACAGAGTCAGAAGACGACGCTCTTGATCGGTATCCAATCGTTCCGCCAATTTCTGGATGGTTTCTCGGAACTCTCTAAAATGGCTACTGATTTCCTCCAGATGTTTTTTGTCGGGTTTGTGGCGATGCGCGATTAGAATATTTTTTATATGGCTGTCCAGGGTATTCAGACGAAAGGTCAGGTTGGTCACCCGGGCAATCCGGTCATTGGCCAGGGACATGTTGGCTTCCAGGTCACGAAAGGCGATCAACAGCCAACCCATGACGCCGAAAAACAGTACGGCCAACAATACCACGGGCAGAGTGATCCGCACGCCGAGCTTCACCGGGGCGTTTCCTCATGAGATTTGAAGAATAATAACTGCACGACTGCGTTCCTTGAATTCACAAAATGGTGATGTATTCCGGTTTGACGCCTTCCAGGGGGGCGGGAAACAGGAAAGAACGAAAGTCGGGAACGGGACCGGGCAATCCACCCGCTTCCACGAACCAGGTCGCCTCCTGGCGCAAGATGGTCAACAGGATATTGTCCAACGTGAGAATGGGGGTGAAATCCCCTCGGATTTTGCGCATTTCCTCATCGTTGATGTTCAATCGTCTGGCGATCGCGGCGTAGGCCTCATCGGTTCTGCCGACCAGGAACGCTTCCGCCCGCAGCAAGGCGCGCAGCAGACGAGTCAGCGCTTCCTGTTTGGCGACGAGCGCCTCCCGGCGTCCGACGAGCAACGAAATCTCGGTGTAGACATCGGAGTGATACAAGGTGGCGTTGTCTTCTCCGATGGCCTGAACCGCCCGGTGGGTAAAGGGCGCCCAGGTGGCCACGGCGTCCACCGCTCCCGATTGCAAGGAGGCCACCATGCGATCCGGCGGAGTATCCACCAGCGTCACTTGAGACGTGGCGATGCCCTGACTGTTCAGGGAAGAGCGGAGAAAAAAAATACCGCTCGTATTGAAGGTTACACCGATGCGTTTGCCGATCAGGTCAACCAGGGCGTCGATTTTCCGATCCTTGCGCGCCACCAGCGCCGTGTTGCGGGAGGATTGATGCAGGGTGGAAACCATGGCAATCGGTTCGCCCTTGAGGATGTTGAGGACTGCCACCGTTTCGTAGACCGTCGCAATATCCGCTTCGCCCTTCAGGGTTGCCGTCAGGGCATCCCGACCGACGGAAAAGTCCTTGAACGTCACCTCCAACCCTTCCTTGGCGAAGAATCCCTCGGCCTCAGCCAGAAAAAGCAGGCCAACCGTCGGCAGTTCCACAGAAGCGATGGTCAGTTTTTCCAGCTTGTCGCGGGAAAAAGCAAACAGGACAAAACCGGCAGGGATGAGCAGCAATCCGATCAGCAGCCATGAAATGCCGACCCGATTGTGCTTCATGGAACCGCCTCCCGATCCGGTGGGTTTTGGTTTTGTCCGATCCAGGCAGGCAGGGTCAGGGTGAACAGGCTGCCGTGTCCGGGAGTGGACTCGACCTGGATCACGCCACCGTGCCGTTCGACGATCTTTCTGACAATGGCCAATCCCAAACCGGTGCCCGGGTACTCTTTTTTGCTGTGCAGCCTCTTGAAGGGCTGGAAAATCTGTTCTAAGTATTTTCCCTCCATGCCGATCCCGTTGTCGCGCACCCGGATCACCCAGAGTGCTCCGTTCGCTTCCGCCTCCACCCGCAGGATGGGATCCACACCCGGGCGACGAAACTTGATGCCGTTGCCGATCAGATTCTGAAAAACGCTGATCAAGGATGTGGCCTCTCCCCGCACCGTGGGCAGATCTTCCCAGGTGACCGAGGCGTGGCTCTCGACCATGCTGGTTTGCAGATTCTCCTGCACGGCTGCCAGACAATCGTTGAGCGCAACGGGGCGATGTCTGACTTCCAGCCGCCCGGAACGGGAATAGGCCAACAGATCCCATACCAGGGTCTGCATGCGTTTCGCCGCATCGGTGATAAAACGCAAATCCTCCTGAGCCGATTCGTTGAGAGTCGCTTCGCCCACATCCTCCCGCAAAAATTCCGCGTAGCTGTTCATGGTGCGCAGCGGTTCCTGAAGATCATGACTGGCCACATAAACGAACTCTTTTAACTCCTGGTTGACCGCTTCGAGTTCGGCGGTGCGTTGTTGAACCCGCTGCTCCAGTTCGGCGTTGAGGAGGCGAATCTCCTCTTCTGCGTGTTTGCGTTCCGTGATGTCTTGCACCGTGCCACGCAACATGAGAATCCGACCATCGGCATCGTACAGAGACTCACCCCGGGTGGTGATCCAACGATGGGGTCCACCGTCTCCTGGAATCACCTCGGCGTCACACACGTAGGGCTTGCCTGTTGCCATGCTTTGCTCGATGGCCGCGGCCATGGACGTCCAGCTTTCCGGGGTGAAATAACTCCGAACCTCCGGATAACTGGCGGGTGGCAAAGCGGGATCCCGTCCATAAAGACGGTAGATTTCCTCCGACCAGGTATGCGTGTCGGTGCGCAGATCCCATTTCCAGTCGCCCAATCCGGCCAGACGCCGCGCCTCCCGCAGATTTTCTCCACTCTCCCGCAAGGCCGCCTCGGCCTCTTTGCGCGCCTGAATCTCCTCGATGACGGCGATGAAATAATCCGGAGTGGTATCGGCCTTCCAGACCAGCGAGACGGTCAGATTGATCCACACCACGCTGCCATCCCTGCGGAAATACCGTTTTTCCATGGCATAGTTCTCGATCTGGCGGGCCAGCATGCGCTGCACATAATCCAGATCGGTATCCAGATCCTCCGGATGGGTGATTTCCTGAAAGGTCAGGTTCAGCAATGCGTCATGGTCGTAACCCACGATTTGGCACAGCTTGCGATTGACCCGCAACCAGCGCCCCTCGGGAGATACCAACGCGATACCCACGGCGGCCTGTTCAAAAGTGGCCTCGAAGCGTATTTCGCTTTCTTGCAGCAAGGTATTGGTGGCCTGACGCAAAGCGGCCTCGGTCCATTTGATACGCTGGAGCGTCCGGGCGTTTTCGATCACCAGAGTGCAGATGCCCAGCAGGGAACGGGCGGTATCCAGATAACGCTCCCGGAAATGGGGAAACGCCAGATGATCGATCGCGATGGTCCCCACCGTGTGTCCCGCCCGATCCAGGCGCAGCAGAAATCCCTCACCCGAGCGGGTCCAGGCCCACTCCCGATGCAACTGCCGAATCTGCTCCTGCAACGCCGGCGGGATCCGGTCCATGGATTGCCAGGCCCCATCCACCCAACCCGCGAAATGAAATTCGGTGGGAGCGAACAGCATGCGGAACATCTCTTCGATGGCGGCAATGGCTTCCGGTTCGTCCTTGAGCAAAACCAGACGGCCCAAGAAATCCATGGCCGCCGAAAGATCGGCCATATCCCGGGTCTGACGGAGTTCCTTTTGTCTGGCGCGTTGTCGTTCCGTTTCCCAACGCAACCCGTTGACCGCCCGTTGCAACAGCAGGCGTGTGTAGTCCAGGCCCACGGCCAGACGCCGCACCGGAAGCCTGACCGCTGCGCCAAACTCCCGCAACCTGTCGTCGGCGTCCGGCAGAATAGCGGTATCCAGCAACAACAGTTCCCGGGCGAAATCGTGAAAAAACTCGCCGGCCTGATCGCTTTGGAATCCCATGGAGGCCAGATGATCCGGCCAGGTGGCCAGCCAAGTGGGGGTGATCAGATAGGCTCCCCGGCTGATGGCCTCAGCCACCAGGGTCTTGCCCGCCACCAGATGGAAACATTCCGCCTGACGATCGATCCGGGTCATGGGCCAGTGGTCCGGAGGCGCATCCAGACCGGTGAGGCAGGCCCGCCCCAGAATCACCACCCCGGAGGTGCCCGGCAGCAGCAGGGGTTCCAACTCCTCCCAACGCATGGCCGGACGCCCGCATCGTACCGGATAGGCCATCACCTGGACATCGCTCCAGCCTTCCTCTTGCGCCGCGGCAAGCAGATCCGGATGGAAGTTGTGACAGCACAACACGCAAATCAAGGTATCACTCATGCCTCACGCATCCACCCATTCCAGAGGATACCGGCCCCAGTGGCGGGTGGCCTCGCCGATGGCCAGCAACACGTCGTCGGGTGTCTGGAAGGGGATTTCGCCATGGTTGTCGGACAGCAGGAATCCTCCCCCCGGTCCAGCCACCCGGATCACCTCTTTCACTTCCCGTTCGGCCTCCTCCGCGCTCCAGCGACGCATGGCGATACCGTTCAAATTCCCCAGCAGGGTGATTTTTCCGTGTGCCGCAATTTTCCAGGCGGAGATGTCTTCCAGGGTGCTGATGCCCACGACAGCGGAACCGGTGGCCGCAATCTCGTCAACAATCGTCAAGCCCCGTCCTGAGGCCAGATGCGTGGCGGTGGGACCCTGGATGCGGGCCAGGGTGCGACAGGCAATGGGATAACCGGTTTGCCGATATAGCTCACGGGGAATGTTGGTCGTGGAGGAGATCGGGTCGAAATAACAGATGGTCGTGGCCCCGGCGGCCAATTGGGCGTTGGCCCAATCCACGCAAAAGGCCTCGTTGACCGCCATCAACCGGGCGAAACGCGCCGGGTGTTCGTAGATCAATTCAATGTAACGGTCGAATCCCATCTGCATCACCGGCAGGGAAAACGGGGAGACGGCCACACCAATGATGGGAATTTCCTCTTTGGCCTGCCGTTTCAGTCCCTGAATGGCCTCCAACACCCGGAACAGACAAGGCGTGCTGGCCACCCGGGGCGGTTCCAGGGTATCGATGTCGCTGAAGTCTCGAATCACCGGAGCGCCGGAATTGGGCGGACCATCCTCCACGAACAGGGTCGAACCGCCAAAGGCTTCGATTTCCAGCGAAGCGTAAAAAAACGGAAAAAAGCAATCCCCCCCATATTTGCGCCGCAGGCGCATCTGTCCTTCGATCACATGATCCGCACGGGAAAAATAGTCCTGGATGGTCAGTCCGAGTTCCTTGGCGCCATGCATGGTGGTCAGCAGGATCAGGGGCACCCGGTCCGGTTCCCGATGGGAAAGAGTGGTCAAGACCCGTTGCATGGCGGTCATCATCGATTTTGCCCTTCCCATTGGCGCAGAATGCGAATCCCCTCCGCGGCGTTGCGTCCCATGGCGTCCGCTCCCACCTCCCGCCACAGATCCGGATCGAACAAAAACGGCGCCCCACCCACCAGAATGCGCACCGCCACCCCTTTGGTCCGCAGGGCGTTCCGAACCTCTCGCACCTTGAGCGCGGAAGGAAGCATCAAAACGGAGATGAGCAGTTCCTCCACCCGATCGACGATTACCCGTTCCACCAACTCTTCCACGCTCAGGCGTCCGTAATCCAGCAATGGAAAGCCGCTGGCGCGCAGAATGGAATAGACGATCCGTTTGCCCAACATGTGATAATCATGCAGCACCACAATAGCCCGCCTGGGTTGTCCTTCAGGCATCTCCGTATGTTCGGCATCAAAAGCCCGACTCACCAGATCCTCGCACATGCGACCACTCATGTAGACCTGGGACAAGGCGATGCAACCCGATTCCCAATCACTCCCGATACGTTCCAAGGTGGGCACGATGAGACTTTCCACCATGTCGAGGGGGGGATCCATGGCCAAGGCCTGTTGAAACAATGCTTCGGCACGGGAGCGGTCAAAGGATTCAAGGGCATCCCGGAATTGATCGAGCAGCGTTTGTGTGTTCACGATCAAAGGTTCGTGCATGATCTCTCCGCAAGGGCTGAATCCGCCTTTATGAGTGCGTCCGGACCCTTCGTCATGCGTATCGGCAATGCGATAAAGGATCGATTCGCGTTTCAAGAACCCTTTTTTTGCGTAGAAATCGGGCATGGGTCAAGGCCGATCGTCTGTTTTAGGTAAGTTTGTGAATATTAACATGATCAGGGTATTCATTATACAGACACTCACACACATTGGCCAGGACGTAATCTTTGTGTTGACTTACGTATTGACCACATAAAACAATTTCAACTGTTTGACGAGCCGAAAAACATAATTTAAAGCAAATACAACAAACTTAAAATAAATTGACAGGATGACAGGAATGACAATAAATTGCCATGCAAGTCCTGGAGCTTTATTTTGCAAGTCGCCGAAAGTCCCCGGCGGGAGATCGCATGCGGCGACGGCAGCAAAATCAGCCTGTGTCCAGGATCAGGCATCACACGCCCCTCCTTTACCCATTTGGATTCACCAAACAGCACCCGGTCCATTGGAATATCGATCTGGATTCCGTATCCAGAAAAATCAAATGCGATATTGAAGATGAACTTGACCTGAATGCACTTGAAATGATATTATTAATTGATTGCATTAATAGTCAATCTTAACGACAGGGAGTCTTCAGGATGACGGCACAATTCAAGGAATACAAAGTATTGCATGTGGTCGAAGGTGGTTGTGGCACCATCTTTCTCGGTGCATCTGGCCTTCCCCTGCAAAAAATGGAAGCCGAACTCAATCGTCTTGCCGCCGAAGGTTGGCAATTGGTGTTTCAGGTCATCGAAAAAAAGCGGTTCGCTCTGTTCTGGACCCGTGAAGCAGTGATCATCACCATGGGCCGTTGACGGATGCGGGGTTTTTTGATCCGTTTGATCCGCGGCTATCAGGCCAGAGGCGGTGGGCGTGCGCTTCTGGTGGATTGCAATTTTACGCCCAGTTGTTCCGAGTATGCCATTCAGGCACTCGAAAAGTATGGATTGTGGCAAGGGATCCGGTTGGCCGCCAACCGGATCCATCGCTGCCGCGATCCCAACCGTATCCAACCCCTGGATGATCCCCTGCCATGAGCCTCTTTGATTTTGAATTGCCTCAAAAGGATCTGGATCAACTGGAAGACCGGTTGCGCGCCCATCTCCGGGAGTTGCCCGACGCCCAACGCCGGGAGTACTACAACGCGGTCAATCCACGACTGCGGGATCCGGATACCTTCGTGGTGCTCTGCTGGTCCTTGGGCCTGTTGGGGTTGCATCATGTTTACCTGGGACGATGGCTCTCCTTTCTCCGGGATCTGATTGCCGGAGCCTGTGGGGTGGGCATCCTCATCTTCTGGATGCTCAATGGTGAATGGACCTATGCCGCGTTGCTGTTCGCGATCGCGGTCGCCGTGAACTTGTTCGACACCATCTACAGTCTGGCCCTCTCCCAAAGAATCGTCCAGAAACACAACATCATGCTTGGACTGACTTGGCTCAACCACAACGGTCATCCCCTGGAGAAAAATCAGCCCCGGGAACTGCTGCCTTCCGCCGAGAATCGGGCCATCACCCAGACCGACCGAAAACTGGGGATTTTCCTGGCGGCGGGGACATCCCTGTTTGCCGGGATCATCGGTTTGTTTTATTTTATTTTTATTCCGATCCTGTCCGAATGGGTCGCCACGGCCCTGCCGGAAAACACCATTCTGGTCTCCACCGAACCAGAAGCCGCCGAAGCCCTCGACCAGATGAAAGCCTTCACGGCCTCCGAACTGCCCCCCCGCGAGCAGGAACGACTGCGGACCTTGTTTCGCGCCATTCCTCCAAACGAAAAGAAACACGCCAAATATTTTCTTTTTCTGCGCAAAGGAAACAAACTGGGGGCCAATGCCTTCGCCTTTCCCCGGGGACAGGTGGTATTGACGGACGAACTGGTGAAATTGACCCAAAACGATCAGGAACTGATCGCGATCATGGCCCATGAACTGGGCCATTTGCAGTACCGCCACGGGGTGCAAACCTTTGTGCAAAACTCCACCATGCTGGCGATCACGGCCTGGGTGACCGGCGACATGACCTCGATTGCCGGAGCCGCGGGCATCATGATGAATCTGGCCTTGAATGCCAACTACTCCCGCCAGTTTGAACGGCAGGCGGATGACCACGCCTTGCACCATCTCCAGAAAAACGGCATTCCCGTGTCCCATTTTGTCAATTTGCTCAAGCGGCTCAAGGAGACCAGGAAATCAGGAGCCTCCGAAACGAACTTCCTGGCATCTCACCCTCCCACGGAAGAGCGCATTCAGCACCTTTCCAGTGGCAGTGGCACGCCGATTTAGAAACAGTTTTAACAGGATGGATTGTTTTTCCGGTGGCAGGCCAGCAGGGGGAAAGACTCCCTGGCCTTGAAGGTTGCGAGGATGATATAAAAGCAAAGTGAAGCTTGCTGGACGTAACGCGCAACCTTTATGGATCCGGATCCATGCCCAATACAAACCCGCTTTTCCCCTTTGTCCACTCCGCCTTTCGTGACATCCGGAAAGGCAAGCCTCTGTCTCTTCTGGCCATTGCCGTGCTGATCTGGTGTCTGGTCACAGGGGTTGCCCAGGCCCAGGACCATAAACCAGACAATCCCCCCCCGGTCCAGATCGAAAACTTCACCCCGCAAGGTCTGCTTAAAACCAACACCCGGCAAGTAACGGTACGCTACAGTCAGCCGATGGTGCCTTTTGGCGTCTCCAGACAGACCACACCCCCTTTTGCGGTGAATTGTCCCGTGGCCGGACAGGGCCGCTGGCTCGACAGTCGCAACTGGCTGTATGAATTCGATCACGATCTGCCCGCGGGCGTCCGGTGTATTTTCACCCCCCGATCCGAGCTGCGCGGCCTCGACCAGCAGCCGGTGAAAGGAGAACCATCTTACCGTTTCATCACCGGCGAACCCGCCATTCTGTCTTATATTCCGTATCAGACCGTCACCGAGGATCAGGTTTTCATTCTCGCCGCCAACACGCTGCTGGACAGGAAATCGGTTCAGGCCCATCTGTATTGCGACATTCCCGGCATTGGGGAACGGATCGGAGTCCGGTTGCTCAGTGGGGATGAACTCCAGACCCTCTTAAAAGTCCAGGGCTATTTTGCCAACTCCCATCTGGACAAACTGATGTCCGGTGGCCGTGGCCCCCTCTACGCCAGTCGTTTGCCGAAAAATGCCACCCCGATGGACCAATGGCTCGCCATGGCCACCTGGGACGACTCCCCGATCGTAGCCGCCCAGTGTCAACGGCGTCTTCCCAACGATACCGGCTTCGATCTGGTGTGGGACAAGGGGATCCGTTCCAAAGGGGAGATCGAATCCAGCAAACCGCAACGGCTGTCATTCAAGGTACGTTCCCCGTTCAGCGCGACCTTTGAATGCAGTCGTGCCAACAAGAACGCCCAATGCATGCCGATTCTGCCCATGACGCTCCATTTTTCCGCCCCCATCTCCCGCGAAGATGCCCTGCGGATTCGGCTCAAAGGCAGAAACGGCACCCTCTATCCTTCGACGCTGCAACGGGATCTGAACGACAAGAAAAACACCACAGACACCCAGTCCTGGGAAAATCAAATCACGCTGCCCGGTCCTTTTCCGGTGGAAGAGACCTTCACGCTGGAGATCCCCCCCACCCTCCGGGATGACGCGGGGCGCGCTTTGCTCAATCAGGACCGCTTTCCCCTGAAGGTCCAAACCGATCCGACGCCCCCCCTGGCCAAATTTTCCGCTCCCTTTGGCATCATCGAGGCCAAAGGAGGGGCCATGCTCCCCGTCACCCTGCGCAACCTGGAGTCCCTGTTGCCCCTGGACCCGGAACATCCAGGTTCCGAAGCCCGGGAACCCGACGCGACATCCCCGGTCAGTCCGGGAAGCACGCCGACTCCATCGGTCACGGATTCCGGGCCAGAACCCTCGGAAGTGCGGGGTCATTGGCTGCGTGTGGACAATCCCTGGGAGTTTGTCTCCTGGATGTCACGGGTGGACAAGGCCCGCAGTCACAAAAAAGAACCCGACGACAACGACGGGGAAGGCGAAGCCGCCCAAAACGCCGCGGATGACACCCCTCCCCATCGGCCTGGAGAAATTTCGGTCTTCGAGTCCCTGAAATCGGATCCACAAGCCAAACTGGAGACCTTTTCGGTTCCCAGACCCGGAGGCGGTAAACCATTCGAGGTGATGGGCATTCCCCTGCCCGGTCCCGGCTATTATGTGGTGGAGTTGGCGAGTGATCGGCTCGGCGCCTCGCTCCATGGGGAAAACAAACCCTATTACGTGCCGACCGCGGTGCTGGTTACCAATCTGGTGGCCCACTACAAACGGGGGGAGTCCTCTTCCCTGGTCTGGGTGACCACCCTGGATGAGGGCAAACCGGTGGCGGGTGCCCAGGTATCCATCACCGATTGCGCCGGCACGCCGATCCACGAGGCATCCACCAACGCCGAAGGGGTGATGATTCTGCCGAATCCCGTGCCCCTCAACAAAAACCCGCCCCAGTGCGAAAACAACGCATTCGTCATTGTCGCCAAGTCGGGTGAAGACTCCACCTTCACCCTTTCGTCGTGGGACAAGGGCATTGAACTCCATCAATTCAACCTGCTCACGACGGATCCGCTCCAGACGAGTACCCATTTCACCACCATTTTTGATCGTACCTTGCTGCGGGCTGGCGAAACCGTCTCCATGAAACATATCGCCCGCCAGTTGGTGGCCAAGGGATTTGCTCAGCCGAATCTGCGCGACGGACCCAAACAGGCGCGTATTCGCCATCAGGGCAGTGAACAGATCTATGCCCTGCTGCCCCTGGAATGGGACGACCACGGAGTTGCGGTGCAAAGCTGGTCGATCCCCAAGGAGGCCAAATCCGGCCATTACGTCGTCGAATTGATCTCCCCCACGATCCCGGAGGCCATGATCCCCATCTCCGGCTCGTTCCGGGTGGACGCGTTCCGGGTTCCCACCATGAAGGCCACCATCGCACCCGCTCCCAACGATCCAACCGATTCGGGCCGGGTTTCGTTCGATCTTCAGGCGCACCATCTTTCCGGCGGCGCAGCCCGGCAGTTGCCCGTGCAACTGCGGGGCATGCTGCAACCGAAAACCATCGCCTTCGACGACTACGAAGAATTCCAGTTCGCCAATGGCCCGGTTCGGGAAGGTATCGAAAAACCCGAAGGAAACGCCGCAGCCGATGGCGAACCGGAAAAAGGGAAAAACAAAATCCTGCCGGTGCAATCCCTGATCCTGGACAACGCCGGCAGTGCCCGTGCCAGTTTCTCCGGACTGGCCCCCACCACCACGCCTCAAACCCTGCTGGCGGAAATGGAGTTCCAGGACGCCAACGGCGAACGGGTGACGGCGTCCACCCAAATGACCCGCCTGCCATCCGGAATCGTGCTGGGCATCAAGACCGACAACCTGCACGAAGGTGAAAACCGTTTGAAAGTCCAGGTGGTGGCCCTGAATCCCCAGGGGAAACCCATGGCCAGGGTGCCGGTTTCGGTGGATCTTCTGCAACGCCTGAACTTCTCCCATCGCAAACGGTTGCTCGGCGGCTATTATGATTATGTGCATCACCAGGAGGTCAAACGGGTTGCCGAATTCTGTTCCGGCATCACCAACGCCTTGGGGCTGATCTTTTGTGAAGGACCGGTCCAGGTGGATGGCAATGTGATTCTGCAAGCCAAAGCCGTGGATGCGAAAAATCAACCCGGTTATGCCAATACATCCCTGTGGGTCTACAAGAACGAACAGGTCTGGTTCGATGTGGATCACCACAACCGCATGGATGTGCTGCCGGAAAAATTGGAATACGATCCGGGAGAAGAGGCGGTACTGCAATTGCGCATGCCTTTCCGGGAGGCCACGGTGCTGATCACGGTGGAACGGGAAGGCATCCTGGAGAGTTTCACCCGTACCGTCACCGGGGAAAATCCCACGGTGCGGGTGCCGATCCGGGGCCATTTCGCGCCCAATGTGTTCATTTCGGCGCTGGCGGTTCGGGGTCGGGTCACCGGGGTCGAACCGACTGCGGTGATTGATCTGGGAAAACCCGCCTTCCGGTTGGGTTATGCCAAACTCAAGGTGGGCTGGAAAGCCCATGAACTGACCGTCAAAGTGTCCACCGATCAGTCGGTGTGCAAAATCCGTGATACGGTCACCGCAACCATCCAGGTGACGCCTCCCGCCGACCGTCCGTTACCGGCGGATGCGGAGTTGGCGGTGGCGGTGGTGGATGAGGGCTTGCTGGAACTCAAACCCAACGATTCCTGGAACCTGCTGTCCGCCATGATGCAAAAACGACCGATCCAGGTGGAAACCAGCACCGCCTTGGAACACGTGATCGGACGACGCCACTTCGGACGCAAATCTTTCCGCCCCGGCGGCAGCGGCGGACGTCTCACGATGGAACGTCAACTGCTGGATACCCTGCTGCTCTGGAAAGGCCGGGTCAAACTCGATCCCCATGGTCGCGCCCAGGTCACCATCCCGGTCAACGATCAGCTCACCTCGTTCCGGGTGGTGGCCGTGGCCCATGCCGGCACCGATCTTTTCGGGACCGGTGCCACCTCGTTTCGCACCACGCAGGATCTGATCCTCCATTCCGCCCTGCCTCCGCTGGTGCGGGAACAGGATCGCTTCCAGGCCGGATTCACCGTGCGCAACAGCAGTGCGCGCCCCCTGACGATCCAGGTGCAAGCCACCTTGTCCTCTCCGCCGATTGCCGGTGTCGCCACTCCCCCGCAATTGCCCTCCCTGCCCGTCATTCCCATGACCCTGGAACCCGGAGCCAGCCAGATGGCCAGTTGGGAAGTGACGGTGCCTCTCGATATACGGCAGCTCAACTGGCGTCTTGCCGCCAACGCCGAAGGGGCGGAAGATCATCTCAGCGTCTCCCAGGAGGTGATTCCGGTTCATCCGGTCAACGTGATGCAGGCTGTCGTGCATTCGGCTGAAGCCAAACTGGAAATCCCCGTGCGTCCACCCGCCGACGCCCTGCCCAATCGGGGCGGGGTGCGACTTCAGGTGCAAGACCGTCTCACCCAGGATCTTTCCGGGGTGCGGGAATACATGGCGGCCTATCCCTACACCTGTCTGGAGCAACGGGTCTCCAAGGCGGTCTCCCTGCAAGACACCAACCTCTGGCAACAATTGGCCTCCGCCCTGCCCACCTACCTGGATGCGGATGGACTGGCCAAATTCTTTCCCCGTCTCGAACACGGCAGCGACGCCCTGACCAGCTATCTGTTGGCCATCAGTCACGAAACCGGCTGGACCATTCCGGAAGAAACCCGCAAGAAAATGATCGAGGGGCTGCAAAAGTTCGTCCAGGGCAAAATTTCCCGTCGCTCCCCTTTGCCTGCGGCTGATCTCAATCTGCGCAAACTGGCTGCCCTGGAGGCCATTTCACGGTTCCAGACGGTCGCCAACGAAGCGTTAAGCTCTCTTTCCATCGAGCCGCGCCATTTGCCCACCTCCGGGGTGATCGACTGGCTGAATCTGCTCAACCGCACCCCCACGCTGCCCAACCGTACCCAACGACTCCAGGACGCCTCCCAGAACCTGCGCAACCGTCTCTTGTGGCAGGGCACAACGGTCAGTATGGCCAACGAACCCAACGACTCCCTGTGGTGGCTGCTGGTCTCCGCGGAAACCAATCTCAACCGCTTGCTGCTCGGTGTGCTCAACGACCCGGCCTGGAAGGAGGATCTGCCCAGACTGGTGCGGGGCACCTTGACCCGACAGGTCAAAGGCCATTGGGCCTCCTCTCCCGCCAACGCCTGGGGCGTGGTGGCCATGCAACAGGTGGCCAAACGTCTGGAGTCCGACACCATCACCGGCACCAGTCAGGCGGAACTGGCAGGTCATCGACTCGACTTCACATGGCAGACCAACCCCCATGGCACCACTCTGGACCTCCCCTGGCCCGCCCCCTCCGACCCTCAAACCCTGCTGTTCAGCCATCAGGGCACCGGCAAACCCTGGGTGACCCTCCAAAGCCGGGCCGCCATTCCGCTGCAAAAACCCATGGCCAACGGCTACACCATTCAGCGCACCATCACCCCGGTCGTCCGCAAAACCGAAGGGGTCTGGAGCCAGGGGGATGTGATGCGGGTACGGCTGGAGTGCGAAGCCCAGAACGATATGGGCTGGGTGGTGGTGAACGATCCGATTCCGGCGGGCAGCGCGATTCTGGGTTCGGGTCTGGGTCGGGATTCCGTCATTCTCGATCAGGGCAAAAACGAATCGGAATCCAGACGCGCCACCTTTGAAGAACGCCGTTTCGATGGCTTCCTGGCCTATTATGAATGGATTCCCAAGGGTCGGTGGCGTGTGGAGTACACGGTGCGTCTGAACAATCCGGGCACCTTCAACCTGCCACCGGCCCGGGTGGAGGCGATGTATGCCCCGGAATGGTTCGGAGCCACCCCGCTGGAACCGGTCGTCGTCCAACCATGACCTGGAAACACCGGCAGCGGATTGTCCGGGTCGTGATTCCGCTGGTACTCGTGACTCTGGTCTCGTTCGGGGTGATGGCCGGTGGTTATACCCGTTGGTGGCGGCCCGGACCCGCAGCAACCGACGCCGCCCCGTTGACCTTCACCCAGGTCCGGGAGCAGTTTGCCAGCAGCGACGCCTGGCTGTTGGATCGTCATGGCGCGCCTTTGCACCTGTTGCGGGTGAATGCCCAGGGTCGCCGGCTGGAGTGGGTTCCGTTGGAACAAATCTCTCCGGCCATGATCCGCATGGTGCTGTTGGCCGAGGATCGCCGTTTTTTTGACCACAACGGCGTGGCGTGGTCCGCTGTGCTGGGATCCCTGCGGGATCGTGTGCTGTCGGACATTCGCCGTGGAGCCAGCACCGTGACCATGCAACTGGCGGGATTGCTGAATCCTGTATTGCGTCCGCTCCGGGGACGCCGGGACTGGCCCCAGAAATGGTCACAGATGCAGGCCGCCTGGGGGCTGGAATCCGCCTGGAGCAAGAACCAGATCCTGGAAGCCTACCTGAATCTGGTCACCTTCCGGGGGGAGTTGCAGGGAATCGGGGCGGCCAGTCGCAGCCTGTTCGGCAAGCACCCGGGTGGATTGTCGACCTCCGAAGCCCTGCTGCTCACGGCCCTGATCCCGGCGCCCAACGGGTCCGCCCCCAGAATCGCCAAACGGGCCTGCACCCTCGCCCGCCATCACGATCCGGAGATCCCCTGCGCTACCCTGGACGAGATGGCGCATCGTCTGCTGCGGGGTCGTCTGCCGGCGATCCGCCATCCGGACAACTGGGCCCCCCATGCCGCCCGACTGCTCCTGGAACCCCTGAAAGAGTCGGATATCACCGCAATCGCGCCCATTCGTTCCACCCTGGACGCCCCCCTGCAACGGCTGGCCGGCGATCTGTTGAACGCTCAATTGCAGGATCTGGCCAATCATCAGGTCAAAAACGGCGCCGTGCTGGTGGCCGACAATGCCAGTGGAGAGATTCTGGCTTATGTGGGGGGCGGAGACAATCATCCCTCCACCCGTTATGTGGATGGGGTTCGGGCCGTGCGTCAGGCGGGATCGACCCTCAAGCCGTTTTTGTATCAACTGGCCATCGAGCAACGCCTGATCACCCCGGCCTCCCTGCTGGACGACTCCCCGGTGGAACTGACCACGCCCACGGGCGTCTATGTGCCCAAAAACTATGACCACACCTTCAAGGGATGGGTCAGCGCCCGAACCGCGCTGGCCTCATCCCTCAATGTGCCCGCCGTGCGCACGCTGCTGCTGACCGGTCTGCCCCCCTTCATCCAACGATTGCGACAACTGGGTTATGACCAGCTCCAGCGGGAAGGGGAATATTATGGTTACGCGCTGGCCCTGGGATCGGTGGAGGTCTCCCTGTGGCAACAGGTGGCGGCCTACCGCACCCTGGCCATGGGCGGGAAATACATCCCGTTGCGGTTGCGTGCGGATCAACCGATCCCGGCGGAAAAACCAGTCTCTTCGGCGGCCTCTGCCTTTTTAGTGGCGGACATGCTCGCCGATCCCGTGGCCCGCAGCATCACCTTCGGCCTCCACAACCCCCTGGGCACCCCGTTTTGGAGTTCGGTCAAAACCGGCACCAGCAAACAGATGCGGGACAACTGGTGCATCGGTTTCAGCCACCGTTACACGGTCGGGGTCTGGATGGGCAATTTCGAGGGTCAACCCATGCGGGATGTCTCCGGAGTATCCGGATCCGCCCAGATATGGCAGGGATTGATGCTCCACCTGCACCCGCCAGACGACAACCAGAATCCACCCCTCCCCCTGACGCCACCGGCAGGGGTCACACAGGTGACGACCACCTTTCATCCCCCGTTGGAGCCGCCCCGACAGGAGTGGTACCTGACCGGCACCGAGATGGGCGACATCCACCTCAATGACATCGCCTCCCGCCCTCCCCGCATCACGGAACCCGCCGATGGGAGCATTCTGGCCCTGGACCCGGATATTCCTCCAGGCCATCAACGGCTTTTTCCGCGCATGGAACCGCTCCATCCGCGCCACCACTGGCGCATGGATGGCCAACCCCTGGATGTCTCCCGGGAAGGATGGACGCTGACCTCCGGACCGCACCACCTGGAACTTCTGGATGAACACGACACAATCGTGAGCAGCAGCCGTTTTCAGGTCCGGGGACAAGAGACGACGCAACGGGGAAGGGCAAGGCCAAGGGGAGGGAGGATCCAAGCTTTTCCAACCCGACCGGCGGATGAGGGGGAGGCCAACCGCCCTATTTCTTCAGATCCTGTTTCCACCAATCCTGAGGAATGAGCTTGAGTTCGCTCAGCTTCACCAGCAGTTTGGCGCGGCTGATGGGTTTGTTGAGATAATCCGTACAGTGACCTTGTTCCAACGCCTCGACGATCTCCGACTGGGCATCCACGGAGGTGGTCATGAGGATGACGGTTTCCGGATCATGAGGATTCCGGAACTCCTGTTCCATAGCCCGCATTTGCTTGAGGGCTGCCTGTCCATCCATGACCGGCATCACGATATCCAGCAAAACCAGATCGTAGGGCGATCCGTTGCGCAACGCCGTCTCGAAGAGATGGACCGCCTCCTGGCCATTTTTCGCCATGTCGCATTGGGCATAGGATGTGAGAAAACGCGCCAGGATGATGCGGTTTTCTTCAATATCTTCAACGATCAATACGTTCATTTTCAAGATGACCCGGTCGATCAGGAAGTGATGACAGATTGTCTGCCGTTGAAACGATGTCAATCAACAGACCTGTGGAATACAGCAAGAGTATAAGCTAGCGCATTTTCAGAAGATGTCAAATCTTTCCTTACTCTGTGGCCACGCGGAAGAGCTGGGAAAGATCGATCATGCCCTTCAAGACCTTGGCCACGCCATCCTGGATCAGGGTACGCATGCCCTCCTGAACCGCCAGCGCCCGCAACTCCTCCGCCTTGGCCCCATTGACGATCAAGGATTTCATGTTTTTGCTGGCCACCAGCAACTCGTGTACCCCCACCCGTCCCTTGTAACCGGTTTTGCCGCATTTGCCGCAGCCGCCGGGACGATACAGCACCGTTGTTTCACGGGTCAGGCCCATTTCCGGGAAATACGCCTCGCCGTACAGACGCATCAGGCGTTTCCACTCCTCTTCGTCCGGTTTGTACTGTTGTTTGCACTCCCCGCACAAGGTCCGCACCAGCCGTTGCGCCAGAATGCCCAACAAGGCGTCGGCGAAGTTGAGGGGATCCAATCCCAAATCCAGCAAACGGATGATGGTCTCCGCCGCCGAATTCGTGTGCAGCGTGGAAAAAACCAGATGCCCGGTCAGGGAGGCCTCGATGCCGCTGTGAGCTGTCTCCTTGTCCCGCATTTCACCGATCAGGATCACATCCGGATCCGCGCGCAAAAAGGATCGCAAAGCCATGGCAAAGGTGAAACCGATCTTGTGATCGATTTGCACCTGTTGCAACCCCTGCTGGGTGATTTCCACCGGATCCTCGGCGGTCCAGATTTTCCGGTCCGGGGTGTTGATGCGACCGATCACCGCGTGCAAGGTGGTGGTTTTTCCCGATCCGGTGGGGCCCACCACCAGCAAAATTCCCTGGGGAATCGTGACCAGACGATCCAACTCCCGATGATTGCGCTCGGAAAGGCTCAATTTGTCGAACGGCAGTCCACCCCCTGTGGCCAGCACCCGCAGCACCGCCGCCTCACCGTAAACCGTGGGAATGGTGGCCACCCGCAACTCCAGGGGTTGGCCCTTGACCTTGACCACGATTTTGCCATCCTGGGGTTTGCGCCGTTCCGAGATGTCCAGGCGGGCCATGATCTTGATGCGCGACATCACGGCCCGCATGTGGGTGGCGGGAATCTCCAGAGCCGGACGACACAAACCGTCAATGCGCAACCGCACCATCGAGGCGTTCCGCCCGGCACCCGGTTCCACGTGGATGTCGGACGCTCCCGCCCGATGGGCATCGATGATCAGACGGTTGACCAGTTGGATCACGGTATTTTCGTTTTCATTGATCTCCCCGGCCTCGGTTCCCTCGTCGATGCCGCCACCGTCCACGACATCCTCTTCCTCCAGTTTGCCCGCCAGACCGTGCAGATAGGACGAAACCCCGCCGCCGCCCAGATACTGCAACACATCCTCGGCGAAACCGACCCGAAAGATGTATTTTTTCGCCGGCAGCGCCCGTTGGATCTCCATCTGCCGACTCATATCCGTGGGATCGTCGATCAGAATCAGGATCTCTTCGTTGAGTTCACCGGCCAAAGGCACCCAAAGCTGTCGCCGTAAATAGGACATGTTGAGGGTTTTCAACAGCTTTTTGGGCGGGATGATATTGGGGTCAAACCGCATGAAGGGCAAAAGATAATAGCTCTCCAGGGAGGCGGCCACCAGATCGGGGGAGATTTTCAGCTCGTTGACCAGCAGAAAGGGCATGGTCACCCCCTCTTTTTTGGTCCGTTTGCTCAACTCCTCCAATTTTTCTTGGGTCAACAGATTGAGCCGGATCAGGTATTCATAAGGCGCGGCAGTGCCCTCGAACTCCTGATGAAATTTTTTGCCCAGGATGGCCGCCAGATGACGGGCGAAGATCAGGTCGGAATCGGAAAAACTCCCCCCACCCACCTTGTTGATCACCTGCAACACCCCCAACAAAGGGGGACCGATCCGAATCGGAATGGCCATCACCGCCCGGGTGCGAAATCCGGAGCGTTGATCGAAGCGGGCGTCGAACCGCAAGGACTTGTGAATATTGATCAGAGACTGGGTGTCATAGACATCGGCAATGTTCACGGCATTGCCGCTCACCGCCACATAACCGGCCACGGAGTTGGCCGTCAGGGGCACCCGGATTTCGAGCAGTTCGGTGCCGCTTTTGAACTTCGCGATGATCTCCTGTCCATCCCGGGCGTTTTGATAGATGGTCAGCCGCTGGGCCTGGAGAAATTTGAGAATGTGCTCTTCGAGTTCCGGCAGCACCTCCGAAAAGGTATGGGCCGCTTCGATGCGTCCCTTGATCTCGTCGAACAGGGTCTGCTTGATGGCGGGCAGTTGGGGAAGTTCGTCGGTCGGGAACAGAAGTTCGGACATGGATCAACCTGAAATAATAAGCGGTTAATGGCCTTCAAGAATGACGTAGGCCAGGGCGAATCCGCTTTCATCGGCCAAGGAAAGATGAATCCGCGTCGTCCCGACCCCATGGGTGGAGCCGAGTGCCTGCAACCGCCTGGCCCCTTCCCCGGTCACGGTCATCACCGGTCTGCCCAAAGGATCGTTGAGGATTTCCACATCGGTAAACCAGATTCCGTCACGCATTCCGGTGCCCAGGGCCTTGACCAGGGCCTCCTTGGCCGCGAACCGCTTGGCCCAACAGGCGGAAGAGACCGCTTTGCGTGTACCGCAGAGTTGCTGTTCCGCCGGAGTGAAGACCCGCTGGATGAAACGATCGGCATGACGACTGAGGATGTGTTCGATCCGCTCGATGGAAACCAGATCCGTGCCAATACCCAGAATCACGAATGCCCGCCCACGGCTGCGCGCATCAAGCGTTTCATTTCGCTCACGGCAGCGGCCATGCCGTCGAACAGGGCGCGGGCGATGATGGCGTGACCGATGTTGAGTTCCGTCAATCCGTCGATGGCGGCGATCTCCTGGACATTGTGGTAATGGAGACCATGACCCGCGTTGACCATCAATCCCAGGGAACGTGCCAGCTCCACTCCGTGACGAATCCGGTCCAACTCGTGCTGCTGGCGGACCGGATTCACACATTCGGCGTAGGCTCCGGTATGCAATTCCACCACAGGCGCGCCCACGGCCACGGCGGCACGGATCTGTTCGGGTTCCGGATCGATGAACAAAGAGACCCGTACCCCGGCGGCGGCAAGCCGTTGGGTCGCTGCGCCCACGGTTTCCAGATTGCCCAGGAGGTCCAATCCCCCTTCGGTGGTCAACTCCGCCCGCTTTTCCGGAACCAGACAACAATCGGTGGGACGCCAGCGGCAGGCCAGTTCGATCATGGAAGGGGTAACGGCCATTTCCAGATTGACTTTGGTCTGGGTGGTCTCCAGCAACAAGACCACATCCCGTTCCTGGATGTGACGACGATCCTCCCGCAGATGGACCGTGATCCCGTCGGCCCCGGCCCGTTCGGCCACCAGCGCCGCCGCCACCGGATCCGGATAACGCCCCTGCCGCGCCTGCCGCACCGTGGCGATGTGATCCACATTGACCCCGAGTTTCAACATCTTCCCTGCTCCCTTCACAGATTTTCCAGGCGTTCCAGCTCCTGGATCGACTTGCGGATGCGCTTGAGTTTGATCTCGCCGCTGTCGGTATAAAAGACGATCTGCCGCGCCCAGGGACCGCTCACATCCGACGCGGTCAGATGGAGCCGACTGACCCGGATGAACTCCATGGCCGTATCGACGTTGCGTTTTCCCATGCTCAACATGGGATTGTCCCGAGCCGCCGGGAGATTGGTGAACATCATGCCGCCACCGAACAGTTTCACCTCCAACTCTTGACGGGAAACCCCCTTGTGATCGAACCAGGCCAGCATGAACTCCAAGGAACACTGAACATGATCCCCCAGTTCCCGACAGATCTTCAATCCCGAATCGGAGCGCGGGCAATAATGGACCGGTTTGCGCGCATGGCAAATCGCGCCCTGCCGGAGACGGGAATGGTAAAACGTGATCGACACACAAGAACCGAGGACCGTATGCACCTCCGCCGGTGCGGTACCGATGAACAGTTCTCCTGGATCGAGCCGGATGATTTTCATAAGGTTTCCGGCCTCAGGCCATGTGCATGGCGATGAAGTGGTCGATTTCCGTTTTCAGCAACGGCAGACCGTTTCCATCCATCCAGGTCAGCAGAGAACCGGTCACCTCCTTGCCGGTCAAAGCGAAATCCACACGCAGCATCAACAGGGGCCGATCCTCCTCACCGTTGGCGTCCTCCAACGCCAGATAGGCGGGCAACGCCTCCGGATCCCCACGAAAAAAAATCGGTTTCTCCCCGACGATTTCCGATCCGAACAGCAGGCTCAAGGAACTGGCACAGGTATACAATAAAATTTCGCCGGTCAATTGCATGGATTCGGCTTCCACCAGCGCCGCCATGGATTCCGGGAGCGGTCCCCCGTGCAAGGCATCGAGAAAATGACCCAGATCCGCGGCCCGCACCAGCAACACGGCCATGCCCGGTATGGCGTGCCCCTCGGAAAAAACCAGTCGGTAACGCATGCCCACCAGCCCCACAGCCATGCCGTACATATGCCGGATATAATCCGAAATGGATTTTTCGGTCAGCATGGAAAAACAGGGCACGGACAATTCGATTTCCGCATCCACCATTTCACTCAACGTGGCAGCGGTCATGCCAAAGCTGATGTTGAACAGCTCCTTGAAGGCGTCTTCTTCCACTTCGTCCAGGAGGAGAGGTGACATGCCAGTTCCCGCTTGCACGTATCAGGAGGAGTGGGAAAGCCGGGTCCGCTTTTGGAAAATTTCCAACATTTTCCAATGGATGATCGGAGATTCCAGCAGATCGGCCCAGCTCAGCCGCACCAGTTCTCCGGCCTCCTGCGCCCGAAACCGACTGGGGCAGGGCAAACGCTGCAAATATCCCCATTCGCCAAAGAATCCACCCGGCTCGATCATCTCCAGATGCTCTCCCGAGACACTCTCCATGGCCACCCGTCCCTTGACCACCATCCAGAGTGTGGGGGTTTCCGCGGCCAGATCAATCTCTTCTCCTTCCTTCATGGGGAGGGTGACCAGGGATTGGGCGATGCGGGCCAGAAAAACAAACGAAGTCTGTTCCCCGAAAAGCCAAGTGTGGCGCAAAAATCTGACTTTTTCCAAGACTTTCATCAGTTTGCCATACAGGCCGCTGTTTTCCAGAAAAATCTGGAACTGCCGGACCGGAAAACGCAACGCCGCACTGTGGGAGAGGGCGCGGTAACTTCCTTCATCCTTCAAGGTTTCCGGAAAGATCAACTGCAACCCCATGAACGCCCCGAATCCCAAGTGATAGCGAATCCCGAAATCCGAATCCAGATAAACCACATCCCCGGAGACGGTCATTTCCACATATTCGTTCCGGTCCCCCTCCCAGCGAATGAAAGAGCCGGCGTTGTATTGCACGATGGGACCATTGATCAACATGCGGATGTCGTCGTCGGAGATTTCCGGGAACAGCTCCCGCAGATAATAAAAGCTCCGTTGCCGCCGGTAATCCTGTTCGCCGGGGATCAGGATATCCAACGATCCGAACATGGCCTCCGAACCGATTTCCATCTCTTCGGTGGTCAGATCCCGGGACAGATGGGCCAAAAGCAACCGTTTGGAGGGGTCGCCGCGGAAATCCTGCGCCATGCCATGAATCATGCCGCCACCGATGTCGAGTTTTTTCAGATCGGCTTTGAAATGGTAGTTGTTCTTGATGGTCTGGATCTGCTCGGGAGAGACCGCAAAAGGCCCCGGAACCGCCATCCGGTCCAAGACCGCAAAGGAGGTCAGGTCGGTCCAATGGGCATAGGTGCGATACCCGTCATCGGCCAAGGCGCGAAAAACCAGCAGCGAGGTTTCCACCGGATGGGGGGAGTAGATGGGTCGCACCTCCAACCCACCCACCTGATTCCAGACATCGAACTCCAGGTCGTGAATCTCGAAGAATTGATGAAATTTATCCTCCTCGAAGGACATGAGGGCCGCGAACTTCTTGGCCACCGAGGAGCGCACCATGGGGGTGGCGTAGTATTTCAAGCGGCGGTCGGTCTGGATCAGGGCGGGCAGGCCGGCGAAGTGATCGTCGTGGGCATGGGTGTGGAAGATCCCTTCCACCTCGCTGATGTCGATACCCAAGGCGCTCAAAACATTCAGCACCCCGGGAATGGCGTCGATGAGATAAAACCGCCCCTGAAACATCAACACACTGCTCATGCTGGGACGTTCCGAGTCCCATCCATCCCCTTCGCCGGTGTGCAACACCGCGAAATAGTGGCGATGAACCCGATGATATCCCAGGGGATACGGGGATTTGTAGACCGCATCCTTGGAAAGGTTCAAATCGATTTCCGCGCTTTGATGCCGGAACGTGAAACGAAAACGGTTGCAGCCGACCCGTTGGATTCCCACCCCGTTGCGGATTTCCTGGGGCTTGTCGCTGACCATCAGGGTATCGAGAAACTCCGAAGGCTCACGGATCTTGCCAAAGGCGAACTGCAATTTGATGCGCATCATCATGTCGGCGGTCTCGTCATCCAGACCCGCCTGGATCAACTCCTCCCGGGACAACCCGTAATTGCCCCGATGGATATAGGCCAGTTGCGCCTTGACCTGATCCTCCGCGCCGATGAGCATGGGTTTGATGCCGGTATTGTTGGGATGGCCGGGAATGATCATCCCCTGACGATACAGCATCTGGAGTACCGGGAACTCCGCCATGTTGGCAAAGCCGCCGTTTTGCACCAACAGATCAGAGAGCAGAATGACATTCGGCCCGGTTTCAAAGTTGACCCCGTTTTTGATGGCCGGCGCGTTCAACCCCTTGAGCATCAACAGCTTGACCACTTCGCTGGGACATCCGCACAGGATGTAGAGTCCGGCTTCCGGGATTTGCAACCAGAAGACCCCCGGCCCCACCTGGATGGTCAGCAGATTGCCCATGCTGGCCCGCAGGGCCTCCTGGGCCTTTTCCAGTTCCAGGGTCCGTTCCTGGACCTGCTGCTCCAACAGACGACTTTGATCCGCCAAAGCCAGATGGGTCCGCAAGCGCACCCGCAGAATCGCCGGATTGATGGGCTTGAAAACATAATCCACCGCGCCCATGGAAAATCCCGCCGCCTCGTCGCCGATCTGATCGAGGGCGGTGACGAAAACTACAGGAATATGACGGGTGACGGGATTTTCCTTAAGGCGACGACACACCTCGAAACCATCCATTCCCGGCATCATCACATCCAGCAGGATCAAGTCGGGCTGGGGATCGCTGCCGGCCCGTTGCAGCGCCTGTTCTCCATTCTTGGCCACCACGATTTTGTACTGATCCCGCAACAATCCGGTCATCACGTCCAGATTGGACTTTTCGTCGTCAACGATCAGAATCCTGACTTGTCTGTCTTGCATGGTCCAAACTCTCGTGGCCTAACTGCCGTTTTTTGCGAATCTGCTCTGATATTCCTTCCAGATTTCCAGCACTTTGCGGCGGATCTCGGGAAACGGGGTATCCTTGCGCAGGGTGTATCTGGCGCCCTTGGCCAGACAAAGTGTCCATTTTTCCTGATCCAGGCACGAGGTCAACATGATCACGCAGGCATTGGGATCCTTGGCAAAAATGGCTTGCAAGGTTTCCATGCCATCCATCACCGGCATGGTGATGTCGCAGATCACCAGATCGGGTTTCAGGGATTGATACAGTTCCACCCCTTCCCGTCCGTTTTCCGCCTCACCCACCCACTCGAATCCTTCTTCGGCAAAAGCCTTGCCATACATAAGCCGCAACGCATAATCATCGTCGATCAACAGCAGCCGCAGAGGCTTTCTGATGAGGGGCGACGTGAACAGTTTGACTCCCGGGGTCTCCTGCCAGTCTCCGGGGAAAAAACAGGTAAAGATCGCGCCGCGATCCACATTGTTGGCGACCACGATTTCTCCATGATGGGCATCGACAATCCTTTTGACAATGGAAAGTCCCAGCCCGGTACTTTTTTCCCGGGCCGTTGGCCGGGTACTCAATTTCTGGAAGGCCTCGAAGAGGCGATGACGCTCCGTGTCGGGAATGCCCGGCCCCTGATCCACCACCTGAAAGTATACCTGATTGTTGCCGGTGCCGACCCGCACCTGCACCTCGGAGTCCGACGGGGTGAACTTGATGGCGTTGCTGAGCAGGTTGTCGATCACCTGGGCCAGACGATCCGGATCCAGAGGGGTTCCGGGGGTTTCTGTCAGTTCGGTCCGGATCGTCACCCCCTTTTGACGTGCGGCGAACTTCAGGATTTCGACGCGCTCGGCCACCAGACCCGACAGATCGCACCGTTGTTTGTCCAGCACGAAATGGCCACTTTCGAGGGTGGTGACATCCAGCAGGTCATGGATCAGTTTCAGCATCTGACCCGACACATCGTGAATGGTCTGAATGAAGCTGCGTTCCTCGGTCTCATCCAGTTCCATGGTCAACAGGATCTCGCTCAACCCGCTGATGGAGTTGAGCGGATTGCGCAGATCATGGGCCGCCATGCCCAGAAAACGATTCTTGATCTCGTTGAGTTCGATCAGATGCAACCGCTGACGCTGCAAGGCAAGCTGGGTCTGAATGCGGGCCAGGGCAACCGCCGGTCGGAACGGCTTACGGATGAAATCCACCGCCCCC
Organism: Magnetococcales bacterium; assembly: GCA_015231755.1. NCBI lineage: Bacteria > Pseudomonadati > Pseudomonadota > Magnetococcia > Magnetococcales > Magnetococcales bacterium. The sequence continues at coordinate 77,048 of JADGAZ010000014.1, forward strand.
ACCGCCAGACCTTGGGTTTCATCCTCTTCCGACTCCTTGCCGGTGATGAAAATGATCGGAATGCCGGAGGTCTCCGGGTCGGCCTTCAGGCGACGACACACCTCGAAACCATCGATATCCGGCATCACGATGTCCAGCAGGATCAAATCGGGTCGGGGGATGACCTTGGCCCGTTTGATCGCCTGTTCCCCGTTTTTGGCCACCACGGTCTTGCAGGCATGCTCCAACAGTCCCACGAGCACATCGATATTGGTGGTCTCGTCATCGACGATCAAGATTTTGGCTTGATCTTCACTCATGACCGCGCGCATGCCTGCATCCATCATCTATTTAAGGTTCCCAGATTCTAAAGGTCGAGAGCCTGAATCAGCTCTTTCAATGTTTCCCGTGCCATTTCAAATTCATAATCATCAATCTGCCCGATCATCCGCTCCATGCTTCCGATGAACTCCGAGCCTTCGAGCAACCCCCTGGCCTGATGGGCCAACTCCAGGGCGTCCGAATCCCCTTCGTCGATCAAACCGGAGAGCTGACCCAGGATCTCCCGCAAACGATCCATGTCCAGGGCCTCGCTGCTGGTCCGGACCACCACCGGCGAAGGTTCCGACGCGACGGGGGGCAACAGCCGCGTCAAAGAGGCCATGACCCGTTCCACCTCCAAACGCCAGGGGGGCAACAACCCGGGCAGACGATCCAGAGCCTCTTCCATCAATGCCCGTTCGATCTCTCCGGAGAGCCGTTGCAGGGTGTGGGCGCCCAGCGTGCCCGACACCCCTTTGAAGGTGTGAATCAATCGTAACGCTTCCGGATAGGTCTGAAGCTGCAATGCGTTTTCCAGTTTCGGGACCACATCCCCGAAACGACCCTGCACATCCCCCAGAATTTTGCAATACAGCTTCCGATTGCCGTTGAGATTCCTCAACCCGGCCGCCACATTGATGCCATCCACCTGTTCCGGCAAGGCCCAGGCCTCTTCCAGAGGAGGGGTGACTTCGACCACCGGTTTCGGGGGAGTGGCCGCCGGCGGGGATGGCGCGGCCGCCAGCAGCGGTGCCCGTGGCGCCACATGCCGGGCAATGGTGGCAAACATGGTGGGGGGATGAATGGGTTTGCTGATATGATCGTTCATGCCGGCGGCCATGCATTTTTCCCGATCTCCGGCCATGGCGTTGGCGGTCATGGCGATGATGGGCAGGGCTCGAAAACGTCCATCGGCCCGAATGGCCCGGGAGGCCGCGTACCCATCCATGATCGGCATCTGCACATCCATCAGCACCAGATCGAAGCTTTCGTGTTGCACCGCGTCCACCGCCTCCTGGCCATTGTCCGCGATGGAGACCACGACCCCTTCCTCTTCAAGCAGCTCGCAGGCGACTTGTTGATTGATCTCGTTGTCTTCGACCAGCAACGCCCGCAATCCCCGCCAGTCGAAGTGGATCCCTTCCCTCCCCCGCGCCACCGACGGCTCTCTCGACACGCCTTCCTCGCCGGACGCCGCCGGATTCAACACCGAAAGCACGGTCTCGAACAGCACGGAAAGATTGATCGGCTTGGTGAGAAAGGCATCGATCCCGGCCCCCTCCGCAGCCAGCACCACATCCTCCCGGGAATAGGCGGTGACCATGACGATCTTGGGAATGTTGGCGTGGGGAAAACGCCTGCCGATCTCTTTGGCGGTACGGATGCCATCCATTTCCCCCATCTGCCAATCGAGATAGACCATCTTGTAGGGCTTGCCACGGGTGAGGGCCTGTTCCATTTCCATGACTGCCTCCTCCCCCGAGGCCACGCAGGTGACCCGGAATGAAAAGGACTCGAAAGATTTTTGCAAAATTTCCCGGGAAACCGGATTGTCATCGGCCACCAGCACCCTCAGGCCCACCAGTTCCCGGGAGGGCAGACGGAAACGACGCCGTTCCCGACCTTTTTTGCCGAAAACGGCGGTGAATTGAAACGTGCTGCCCACTCCGGGTGCGCTGTCCACCCAGATGCGACCGTGCATCATCTCCACCAGCCGCTTGCAGATGGTCAATCCCAGCCCCGTACCGCCGAACTTGCGGGTGGTGGAGGAGTCGGCCTGGGTGAAGGCGGTGAACAGTCGTCCCCGTTGCTCTTCGGTGAGACCGATGCCACTGTCTTGCACCTTGAACAACAACGCCACCTGATGCTCCTGGACCTCCCCCCCCTCCACCAGATGAACCGATACGATGATGTTGCCTTTTTTGGTGAACTTGACCGCGTTGTTGGTGAGGTTGATCAGGATCTGACCCAGCCGCAGGGCGTCGCCGATCAGATTCAACGGCACCCCGGACTCGACGTGGAAATTGACCTCCAGTCCCAGTTCATCGGCCTTCAGCGAGACCAGATTGGCCACATTGTTGAGCACGTCCTCCAGATAGAAGGGGATCATCTCCATGGTGAGCTTGCCCGCCTCGATCTTGGAGAAATCGAGAATGTCGTTGATGATCCCCAACAAGGACTGGGCCGAGGCGTGCATCTTGGAGATGTAGTCCCGCTGCTTGAGGGTCAGATCGGTTTTCAAGGCGAGGTGGGACAGGCCGATGATGGCGTTCATCGGGGTACGGATTTCATGGCTCATGTTGGCCAGGAAATCGCTTTTCGCCTTGTTGGCCTCCTGGGCGCTCTCTTTGGCCGACTGCAACTCCTGGGCCTGGGTGCGCAACATCAATTCGCGGGAAACGGTGTTGGTGATATCCTGGATCTGAATCAGACAATAACGGGTTTCCGCCGCATCCCGGATCGCCTTGATCAGCACCATCTGACTCATGCGGGGATTGCCATCGCTTTTTTCCGAGGCGGTGTACAAGGGAAACGGCGTGGGGGTGAGACGATGGGACAACATGGTGGGCAGACCGGAATGCAACGCGCTTTCCACCGCCCGGGAAATCCGTGAATTTTTGAGTTCCGGGAACACCTCCAGCAAGGAACGGTTCATCACTCCGTCGGCACACAAACGGGAACCCTTCTCCATCCAGTCGTTCCAGAAGACGATTCTCTGCTCCGGATCAAGCAGAATCGTGCCCACGGCGTTCACGTCCAACGCCCGGGCAAGCAGTTTGATATCCAATTGGCTCATGCCGCGTGTGCCGGTCTCATAGCGTGGCGAGAATGACCTTCAACTCCCGTTTCAGGATCTCCATCGAGTACTGGGAAAACAACAGCACGACAAATCCCCCCAGGGTGTGTTGGGTATCCTCTTCGTCATGGGTCTTGAAATCCATCATCAGCACGAAGGCCCGCTCGCTGTCCCCGGAAAGATTGGAGGTGAGGGCCTGTTTCTGCGCGGCCAGATGGGAAGAGATGTCCAACAGAAAATTGCTGCTTCCCTTCAGGAATTCGGCGGCCTCGAACTCGAATTGAATCGACATCATCTGGGTGAAACTCTCCAGAAAGGCGTTCAGCACCACATTGCCCACATCCTGAAGGGTCTCTTGTTCCAACTCCATCAGCACTTCCAGGGGCATCTGCTCGTTGAGCAGGGTCCGGACCAGTTCCAGACTCTCGGCCCCCGGAAAAATCAACAAGGCTGTGCCGGTCAGTTCTCCGGTGAAATTCTGTCGGATGGCGACCAGTTTTTCCTCTTCGTTGGCCACCAGCATTTTGGTGGCCTCTTCGTAGGGAACCACCTTGAGTTGTGGCAGGGAGAGCAATACCTCGTTGTTCACCATCTGGCTCAACGAAGCCGCAGCCATCCCCAGACCCATGTTGAAAAATTCCTTCAGGGCGTCCTCTTCCATCTCACTCAGGCAGAACATCGCGTCGCTCCTCGGCCGGGATCCATCATGACCATCCTCACATGACACTGCGCTCTTCTTCCCCTCCGGGATCGACCATTCAGGCGATCTGTTGCAGAATATCCGCGATTTTGCCATCGGCGATGGGCTTTTTGATGAATCCGATGCCCATGCTCTCCGCCCGCTGATGCATCCGGTCCTGAATGTTGGCCGTCACCAGATAGACCGCCATCCTGGGATGTTTCACCATCAATTTTTCCGCCAGCTCAATGCCGTTCATGCCGGGCATGTTGAAGTCAAGCAAGGCCAGATGCAACGGTGTATCGGACAGATTCAGCGCCTCCTCCCCATCCTTGGCTTCGATGAGATTCCACTCCGTAAATTTGGTGGCAAAAATTTTACGAACCATCATCCGTGCCAGACTGCTGTCGTCTACGATCAAGACCGTCTTTTTATCCATGAATCCTTGCTCCACAAAAAAATGATGAATGACCTCTACAACCTGATCAATTCCGGCACGTTCAAAAGAAACGACACCGAACCATCCGGCATCACGGCGGTTCCGGCCAAAATAGGAATATCGGCGAAAATGCGGTTGACCGGCTTGATCACCAGACTGGCCGGCTCCTTGATGCCATCCACATCCAGGGCGAAAGCCCGCTCTTCGGACTGCACCACCACCACATGCAGGGCGGATTCGGCCTGAATCCGCTCCACGCTGCGGGTCACGGCAGCCGCCTCTTCCGGCGCGGTGACCACCTGCCGCAATGCCACCAGGGGAAACAGCCGATCCCGCACCCGCACCATGGGGGATTGCATTTTGCCTTCAACGTTCCGGGCCACTTCCGGGCCGTGATAAGAGACCAGCTCGACAATGCTCACTTGGGGGATGGCATAGGTTTCGCCGCAGGCCGTGACCAGCAGCACCGGAACGATGGCCATGGTCTGGGGAATGCGCAACCGGAAACTCGAACCGCCGCCGAATCGACTGGATATGGTCACCGAGCCTCCCAGCTTGTCGATGGCGGCCTGCACCACATCCATGCCGGTTCCCCGCCCGGAGATCTTGCTGACCTGCTCGACCGTGGAAAAACCCGGCGCCATGATGAGTTTCATCACATCGGCTTCCCGCATCTCCCCGGCCTGCTCCGGGGTGATCAACCCCCGGTCGATGGCCTTGGCCCGTACCCGGTCCACATCGATGCCGCGTCCATCGTCGGCGATTTCCAGATAAATCTGACCCTGCTTCTGCTCGGCGGTCAAACGGACCCGACCCACCGGCGACTTGCCCCGGGCAATCCGTTCTTCCGGAGACTCCAGGCCGTGGTCCACGGCGTTGCGAATCAGGTGTCCCAGCACCTCCTTGATGGAAATCAGCACATTCCGATCCACCTCGGTCTCTTCGCCCACCAGATCCAGCACCACCTTTTTTTGGGTCTCCACCGCCAGATCCCGCACCAGACGATGGTAGGTATCCAGAATGCGTCCGATGGGTTGCAGACGGTACTGCAACACCTCGCCTTGCAACTGTTGAATCTGTTGTCCCAGACTTTCCAGGGATTGATCCATCTGGGACGGATTGCGGCTGATGGCATATTTCAGTTGATTGAAAACCGCCCCCAACTCTCCGACCTGATTCATCAAGGCATCCAGACGCTCAATGGAAAGACGGATCGAGTCGATCCGCCCCGCTCCGCTCTCTCCGTCGCTTTTGAGGGAAGACCGCTCCGCCCCCGGATCGGCATGGGATTCACCATTCCCGGCGTTTGCCGAAGTCTTGTCCGCGCCGCTCTGCCCCTGAATCCGACCCAACTGAAAAATCAACGGGGAAAAATCCACCTCCCCTTCGGATCCGGTCTGCTCGATGGTCTGCAACGTGCGCCGCACCGTGTCCAGCACACTCAACAACTGGTTGCCGATCAGGATATCGATCACCAGTTTGTCATCCCGCATCAAGTCCAACAGGGATTCGGCGGCATGGGTCAACTCCTCCAGCCGCTCGAATCCCATCATGCGGCAGTTGCCCTTGACCGTGTGCATGTCCCGAAAAATGGAATTGAGCAGCTCCCGGTTGTTCGGGGTGCTCTCCAGTTGCAACAATCCGCGCTCGATCCGGTCCAATGCTTCCCGGTTCTCGGAGAAAAACTCCTGCATGAGGGCTTGCTGGCTGGCTTCGTCAAACATGCGCTTTTGACCTTGATTCCGACGGCTCGCGATTTGGTCGCCAAATATCAAAAAATATCCAAAACAACTCGCTTACGCAATCCCGAATCCGTCTCCAAGCCCCCATTCAACGGAAAAACGGACAAAACAGGCGCAATTTTAATAAATGATCATGGATTTTTGTTGATTGGATCCTCTTTGTCTCCGGATTCACTCTTTTCCGAGGTGCGACGCAACCAGTCGAGGGGCACATGCAACAAATCCCGCAACAGACCCGGAGCCAGACTCGAAACCGGTCGCAGGGTCGCCTGCGGCGCATGGGTGGAACCGGTCACATCGAACAGGGTCTCCACCACGCTGCGGCGGTCGCCGGTGACCCATTTCCCCAGCAGGGGCACACCGTTCACCAGATCGTCCAGCGCCTGCAAGGGACGCATTCCCACCAGCAGATCCACCCGATCCTGGGGAAAATCCACCTTGCCGGTCACCACCAGATTCATCGACGGACTGAGCAGTTTCATGCGATCGATGGTCCAAACGCTGTCGTGAATGGCGAACGCCCCCTGAAACGCCTTGTAATGCAATCCGGTGACATCCAGATCCGGTCGCGTCCCCACCACCAGATCCGGCAGATCCTTCAACGAAAACAACCCCAACAGCGTGGACAGAAATCCCAATCTCCGGATTTTTCCTTCCCGGAAATCAAAACGGGCCGTACCCGACAAGGTGTCGATCCAACGTTGATCCGGCGCCTGAAAGCCATCCAAAGAGACATCCATCTCTCCGGATCCCGCCTCCAACCCCTCGTGCAGATCCAGGGAACGCAACAGGCGTCCGAAATCCTGACTGGTCACCCGCAACCGTCCCCCGTAGCCCCCGGATCCGATGCGCCGCGACCACAAAAACGATCCATTGGCCTGGATTGCGCTGGATCCTTGTTTCATGCGCAAGGCGTCGATGCTCACGGAGCGCAGTTCCATTTCCAGGTTGGTGTCGAGTTCTTCCGCCTGCTCCCCCTGGGCCAGCATCAGCCGATCGGCCCGCAGCCGCAAACCCACCCTGGGCCAACTGCGTTCCGGGGTGGAGGTGGCCACCTCCCCGGAGTCCGCCACCCGGGCCGGACCCGCCGGAACCGTGCGCCACAAGCCCCCCAGATCCAATCGTTTCCAGTCGGCGTCGATGGTCCAGGCCCCCACACCCTTGGCCTTACCCCGGGAGATGACCATTTTTCCCGTGCTGCGATCCAGCTTGAGGGTTTTCAGGGTGATACTGCCCTGATTCCGGACCAGATTCCAATCCCCCTGACCCGCCGCGCGCAGATTGCCCGCCTCCACCAGCAGCTCAGTCATCGACAGCCGACCATCCGGAGCCAGCCTGCCCGAGCCGACCATCTGCCCGGCCTCCTCCGAAGGTTTGTTCCAACCCATGCGCCCCCGGGCGGCCACCGCCTGCAATTCCCCTCGGCCCTTGACCCCGAATCCCTCTTCTCCCGGCTGACGGGAAAACTCCAGTCGCACCGGAGTCTGACCCTGGATCCACCCCTCCTCCCCCAACAGAGGCGCGGCCCATTCGGCCAACTGGGCCGGTTCCACCCGGGTATCCATCCTGGCCTGAAATAACGCCTTGCCCGGGGTACGGTACTGACGCGCCGTCACCTCCCCCACCACCGGCCATGAGCCCAACCGGCCCCGGTTCACCTGGATATCCAGCTTGTCCTGATCCAGATTCAACACCCCCCCGATTTCCTCCAGCGGATACTCCAGGAAATCCGGGTGGAAGCCGGCCTGTTTCATTTCCAGGCGTCCGGAATAGGTCAAGGTGGCCAGTTCCTTCAAGGGCAGATTGATCTTCAGACTGGCGATTCCCTGTCCTCGCACCTCGGCCCCGGCCATGCCGATCGCCTGGTCCCAACGCAAACGGGGATGGCTGACGATCTCCTTCCAGACCGAAGGCATGTCCACCTGGGGGGACTCCGCGCTGATCTCCACCACCGGATGATGCACCATGTCGGCGATCCGGGCGGTTCCCTTCACCTGGCGGGTGGCGCCATAAGTGCCCTCGGAGACCTGGGCGGTCATGGAATAGCGGTCGAACACCACATGGGTGGTCACGTTGGTGAGCGGCAGCAACGGGGGAAAATAGTGCAGCGACAACCCGACCACATCCCCTTCGATGTGGAAAACATCCTCCGCCGGACCGGCGGGACCCGCTGGCATGTCGGCAAAATGGCCCCGGATGTGGACCGAGGCCTGCTTGACGTGACCATCCTTCAGGCCATTGTCCAGCCACTGCACCAAAGGGGGAAACATGATGCGGGTGGGATAGTAGAATTTGGCCTTGTCCGAGGGGGTGCCGGAGGCGGTGGCGGTCAGATCCATGAAAGGGGATCCGGGACCGGCCATGCCGGTGATCAACACCTTGCCCTGGGCCTGTCCATGGGAGGAGTGCAGCTCGAACTGCCGCACATCCAAATCCCAGCCTTTGGCGCTACGCTCCAGCCGTCCTTCGGCTCCCAGACGGGAGATGGGCAACGGCCAGCGGAACAACGCGGGCCATCCCAGTTGACCCGCCCCCAATTGGAGCTTCCATTGCCCCTGAAGCTTCTCCAGACCGCTTCCGGTCAGCTCCGCGGACCAATCCACCGGCGTGGTCAGCCCGTCGAGGGGTTGGGCGTGGGCCAAATAAGGCAGAAACGGCGCGACCAGTCCTTGTTCCACATGCGTCTTCATGGACCATTGCTGTTTGGCGTCCCGCGCTCCCGCGAGGGTGATGCGGGTCTGGGGGCCAGCCGTCGGCAACACCGCCTCGGCGGTGAAACGGGCCGCACCCGAATGTTCCAGAAAACCACTGGCCTGGATTCCGGTCACGACAATCCGGGTGGGCTGGCCGTGGTCGGTGATCTGCTCGTCCTCCCAGGTCAATTCCCCCCGGCTTACGGTGAGGGCGTTGAGCAGTACCACCCCTCCCGGCCCGGAAACCCCGGCAGCAGCGGAGCCATCGATGCGCCGCCCCCCGAGATACATACCCCCCGCCGCATCCCGACGCACCGTGGCCCGGGCCTGATCCAACGTGATGGACATGGGCAATCCGCCTCGCGCCAGCAACAGCGGCGACACCCGCAACAAGACGCGGGTAGCGGTCAGCAGAGGCTTTTCCGACTCCGGATCACCGATTTCCACTCCGGTGCCCACCACCGCCAGGGAGAGACCGGTTTCCAGTTCGATGCCCGCCAGTCGCACATTGAGACCGGTTCGCTCCGACAGAAAACGGGTCAATTCTCCCACATGGGGGGCCAGATCCGGCGGATACACAGTCACCACCACCCCCGCCCCGACCAGGATCACCACCACCATCAGCAATACAAACACACATCCCTGCCACAGACGCCGCACCACACCCCCGACTCCCCACCTCCGGGACGGAGGCGGAACAGGTGGTGCGGCGGAATCATCCGAAGGGGAATCTGGAACCGTGGCAGACATGAGCATTCAAGAGAGGAGCCGAAAGGGTCGATTGTCCATCATACGCCCAAACGGGATGGGTAGCAAAGCGCCCCATGGCGAAGATCACGGATCGGATCTTCAGGAAACTTAAAAATACCCCCAGTTCGATAGCCGCGCCACGGGTATGCCTCTTTGTGCCCTCCGCGCGCTCTCCCGGGTTGATTTGAATCCCGGAAGATCCGTATGCTGGAAGCTCACGGTTCAATCACGGCATGCGAATGGCATGCGGATTGAATCCACGGACCGGTCAAGATTGTTCCAGACTCGACCATTATGCCCTGCAACCTTCTGTAAAATATTTTGTGTATGGTGCGCCCGTGATCCCGATGCGACGACTCCGGATGGTTGATCTGTTGCTGGCCTTGGGCGTGGCGGGTCTGGTGGCCCTGGTGTTTGACGCCCGCGCCCTGACCCCGTCCGAATGGCGGGAGTGGCTGACCCGTTGGAGCGGTGATTTTCTGGGGGTGAACGCCACCTTGATCCTGTTGACCGGTATCCTGGAATCCGAAACCATCCTGGGGCTGCTGCGCCGTCTGATGCCGGGTCGCCGCCTCTGGATTCTGCCGGCGCTGCTGATCGGCGGCACCCTCTTCACCGCCCTGCTCGCCCCGCAAACCCATCGCATCTTCTACGACGAAACCATCTATCTGAGCATCGGACAGAATCTCGCCCATCTCAACCGCGCCCAGACCTGCCACTCCGGGGGGGAGTCCCATGGCCGGATGGTGTGCGATCGGGGGGAGTACAACAAACAGCCCAATGGTTATCCCTTCCTGACCAGTTTGATATTCCGACTCTTCGGCACCTCGGAACAGGCGGCCTTTCATCTCAACAATCTGCTGCTCGGTTGCGCGGCGGTGGTCGCTTTGCTGCTTGTGTTTCCCGTGGGGGGGGGATGGCAGGCCGGAGTGTTCGCCGCCTGGGTGGTGATCTTGAATCCACAAAATCTCCACTGGTTCAACACCACCGCCGCCGAACCCGCCGCCGCCCTGACTGTGGCCCTGGCGATGCTGGCGGCGTTTCACTTTCGCCGCACCCGGACCACTCCGGCCTTGACCCTGCTCACCGGCCTGACCGCCTTTGCTCTGCATTTCCGCCCCGAATCCCTGCTGCTCATACCCCTGGTGGCACTCATTGCCCTTCCCGCGGCCCTGACACACCCCAGACGACTGTTGGCCCATCTGGTGCTTTTCTTGTTTCTGACCCTGCCCCTGTGGCTGCACATGGCCCTGTTCCACAACCACCCCTGGGGCAGTTCCGGTCAGCCTTTCAGCCTGGAGTATCTCCCGGACAACCTCGCCGTCAACGGCTGGCACTATCTGAACAATCAGGCTTTTCCCCTGCTGTTCACCCTGCTGGCCGCAGTCGGACTCCTCCGGCCCGGCCCCCGACTCCGGGAACAGGGGATGATCGGGCTGTGGTTTCTGCTTTTTTGGGGTGTGTTTCTATTTTTCTACGCCGGCAGCTACCACTATGGAGCCGACATCCGCTACGCGCTGCTGTCGGCCATGCCCCTGTCCATCCTGGCGGGTTTGGGGGCGGAAACCCTCTGGAAGGGAGTACTCCGGCACGCGACCCCAAATCCCACCATCGCCACCGCTCTGGTGGTCGCACTGCTGTGGTGCGCCCATTGGCCTTTTTTACCCCTGGTGCGGGCCACCACCGACGAAGCCTGGGCCGCCCGCGCCGACCTCCACGACGCCCGCCTCATGGCCACCCGACTGCCCCCCGACTCCCTGGTCCTGACCCACAATCCCAATCTGTTTCAATTGTGGGGACATCACGCGGCCCAGCTCTCCTTGGCCCAATCCGATCCCGATTACGTCAACCGGGTGCTGTTTCCCCGCTACCGGGGGGGGATCTTTCTGCACCACAATTTCTGGTGCAACGTGCCGGACAAGCTCCAGAACAGCTTTTGCGACCAAGCCCACCAGCAATTCCAAACGGAATTGATCGCCGAATACCTGGAAAAAGATTACCGTTTCGCCCTGTACCGCCTGCGACCCAAAACCACCCCCATCCCGTGACCGGGACGATTCCGGGTTGACTTCTGGTTCGGAAAAGACATGATATTTCCGATAAAATGGATTCACACCGGGACCATCCAGGCGACATTACAATCTTCACTTCCTCAAGGAAGATATTCATGACCAAAAAACGCAGCAGTTTCTCAATGATGTGGAGTACCGCCAACAATTTTCTGCTTTCCGGATTGCGCAACAGCAAACCCACCTTGATCTTCAGAATTCTTAAAGGATTTTTTGATGTGCGCGTGCGACATCAGCACAAAATTCAATACATCGAAATTATGAGCACCCATGCCTGCAACGCCAAATGTGATTTCTGTTCCAACGAATTCTATGATAGAAGGCCACGCAAACAGTTGTTGAGTCGCGCCCGCATCGAAGGGTTGATTCGGGAAGCGGCGGCCATGGATATTCCGGCGGTCAGTTTTTTGGGGGGTGAACCGCTCCTGGATCCCAACCTGTTCCACTATTTGGACTACACCTATCAAAATGGCATGATGGGACGGGTCAATACCAATGGACAACTGTTGACCGACGAAAATCTCCGGAAATTAAAAAACAGCCATGTCAGCAAGATCATGGTTTCCATCTCTTCCACCGACAGCCAAATCAACGACACGATCACGCATGTCGATGGCTATCTGGAAAAAGCCCTGAGCGGCATCCGACGCGGCAAGGCCATGGGCATCAGCATGGGATTGAAGGTGGTGGTCAACCAGAAACATTTCGATTCCGGAGAGATCAAAAAATTCATCGATCTGGCCAATGAATTGAAGGTCAACATTTCGTTCAACCCGGTGGTTCCCACCGGAGCGGCCTTTGAAAACTATTTGGATCACACCCTGAATGCCGAATTCCAGGAGAAGCTGGACAAACTGGTGGAGGGCAATACCACCATCAGCACCCATTTGACCAATAATTATTTCGGTTACGGTTGTCCCGCCGGACGGGCTTATCTGGGCATCACCGCCTACGGGGATGTCATTCCCTGTTTCTTCATGCCGATTTCTTATGGAAACGTCTGGGAGATGACGCTTGAGGAGATTCACAAACGGGTGTTGCGCACTCCGCTTTTCAACAAGGGGGCCGAAACCTGCGTGGCCGCTTATGACCAGAACTTCATCAACAAGATCATCATTCCGATCTTTACCGACACCCGTTTGAACAGTCACATCCCGGTTCCCATCGAAAAACACCCCATGTACAACCCCCAGTCCCAGATATTGGACATCTGAAACCCGGGTCAATCGACTGTATGACCGAACCTGGCACAAGAGATACGATCCACGGTATCCATCTGGAACCGGTTTTCTCCGGCAACGCACCCTTCGGTTGCCAGAGAAAACCGGTTGCGAAAGCGTAATGGTGCAGTGCGACAATATCCACCCCGGTTTTTATTGGTTTTTGTTAGTTGCAGCGCACAAAATAACGCTTCTGGAGCATTTCATTGACAAAACTTTCGACTCCTGTATAACTCACTGCGCACAGGCCTCTTCACAGCCATCCATTAACCAAACGGAACACCCATGAAAAAATCCTCGGCCATGGCGGCATCATGCGCCCCCATCCCCCTGAGGGAGACCCCCACCCAATGCCAATCCACACCGCTGAGGATCTCCCCTGATCTGGCACTCCCGGACTATCTTCAGCAGACCTACTGGTGGGCCTATATTCATCCTTTCGGCGTGCGTTTCTTTGAACGCCAATGGCTGGTCAATGCCATTTTGTGGGGTAACTTTGCCCGACTGCGGGATGCGGCTCTGGCGGAAATGGGCATGCCCATCACCGGCCAGACCCTTCAGGTGGCCTGCGTTTACGGCAACCTCACCCCGAAGATCGCCGACCGGCTCGCTCCCGGCGCCAACCTCCATGTGGTGGACGTGGCCCCGGTGCAGTTGAACAATCTGCAACGCAAACTGGGCCGACGGGACAATGTGTGTCTCCATCACCAAGACTCCACCCGTCTGACCTTCCAGGATGGCGCTTTCGATCAGGTATTGGTCTTTTTCCTGCTTCATGAACAGCCCGCGGGCGTGCGGGAACAGACCATCGCCGAAGCGTTGCGGGTGCTTCGTCCCGGAGGTCGGTTGATCTTTGTCGATTACCATCGCCCGTCGTGGACCAATCCCTTGCGCTATCTAATGATTCCGGTACTCGCGACCCTGGAGCCATTCGCCATGGATACCTGGAAAAAAGAGATTTCCGCCTGGCTGCCCGAAGGTTTCCAACCGGCCAAACTGCACAAGGAGACCTTTTTCGGCGGATTGTACCAAAAGGTCGTGATCACCCGATAAGGACCCTTTCTCACCCCTCCATCTGAGGATTGTCCGTCATGTCCGACATCGCCCCCCGGCAGATCGTCCGCGTCACCCTCGGTCCCGAGATCGCCCGTTACGGTTTTCCGGACGAACACCCCTTCGGCCCCTACCGGATGCAGGCCTTCTGGGACGAAGCCCAGCTCCAGGGACTCTCCGAACAGGTGGAACAAGCCATGCCCAGTCAGGCCACGGTGGAAGAACTCACCCGCTTCCACACCCCGGAATATGTCCGACAGGTGCAGGAACAGTCCGTGACCGGAACCGGATATCTGGATTACGGCGACACTCCGGCTTTTCATGGGGTATACGAGGCCGCCTCCCATGTGGTCGGCTCGGCCCTCGACGCCATGCGTCAGATCATGGCCGGAGCCTGCGGACGGGCCTTTGTTCCCATTGCCGGACTCCATCACGCCCGTCCCGAAAGGGCGGGAGGTTTTTGTGTCTTCAACGACATCGGCGTGGTGATCCACTCCTTGCGGCAGGAGTTCGGCATCCGGCGCATCGCCTATGTGGACATCGACGCCCACCACGGGGACGGCGTTTTTTATGCGTTCGAGTCGGATCCGGAATTACGCTTTCTCGATTTTCATCAGGATGGACGTTATCTCTACCCCGGCACCGGGGATGCGACCGAAACCGGCACCGGAGAGGCAGAAAATACCAAACTCAACATCCCCATGCCCCCCGGAGCCGGAGATGTCCATTTCATGCAACGTTGGTCCCAGGGAGTCCGTTTTCTGGAAGAGAGCAGACCGGAGTTCGTGATTCTCCAATGCGGGGCCGACTCCATCGCCGGGGATCCCCTGGCGCAACTGCGTCTTTCGCCGATGCTCCACGGACAGGTGACCACCCGTCTGATCCGGCTGGCCGAGGATTTCGGTCATGGCCGTTTCCTCGCCCTGGGGGGAGGGGGCTACAACCCCACCAACATCGGCAAAGGATGGTGCGCCGTGGTGCGGGCCATGATCCATACCCCATATGGTCACATCTGTTGAGGGACTGACGCCTCGCCATGAAAATCACCATTCTGGGCAGTGGCACCGGTGTTCCCTCGCTTCGGAGGCACTCTCCGGGCTATTGCCTGGAAGTAGCGCAACGGCGCTATCTCATCGACTGCGGCAGCGGCACCTTGTTGCAACTGGAACGGGTAGGCTTGAGCTTTCAGGATCTAGACGGGGCCTTCATCACCCATGTACATGCCGATCACATCGGCGACCTGACCCCGCTGGTCCACGCCTTGCGCCTGCCGGGCATAGACCGCACCCGGCCTTTCACCCTGTACGGTCCCCCGGGATTTCCCGCCTTTTTCGACCAGATCATCGCCCCGGTGGCCGCTCCTCCCACCACGTTCCGGTTTGAGGTGCGGGAAGCTCTGGGCGTCTGGGAGTTGGATGGCCTGACAATCCGCACCCATGCCACCCCCCACTCCAGCCGTTTCGCCAGCCGCGCCTATCGTTTCGAGCATCAGGGAGGAAGCGTGGTCTTTTCCGGGGATACGGATCATGATCCGGGACTGGTGGACTTCCTCGCCGACGCGGATCTGGCCATCCTGGAGTGTTCCACCCTGGACGAAGCCAAAGTGGAAGGGCATCTGTCCGCCGGACTGTGTGGTCAAATGGCGGCTCAGGCCCGGGTGCGGCGTTTGCTCCTGACCCATTTTTATCCCATCGATGGACCGGACTCCCAGTTTTTCGACCAGTGCCGCAGGCACTATTCCGGCCCTCTGGAACTCGCCGCCGACCGCATGACCCTTGAGATTCCAACGCCTCCCCCATGAACACACCCTTCATTCCGTTGCGACCCTGCATGCTCACCCTGGCGCTGGCCCTGCTCTCCCCGGCTTTGGCCGTCGCCGAGCCGGATTCCTACGCAACGTTGCGTCAGCAATACCTGCAAGCCGCCGAACACGGGGATGCGGAAGCGCAAAACAATCTGGGATTGATGTATTACGAAGGCCAGGGGGTGACCCGCAATCTGTCCGAGGCGGAAAAATGGTTTCGCAAGGCCGCGGACCAGGGCAACCTCATCGCCCAGCAGAATCTGGGCCTGATGTATCAGCAAGCCGATGGCAGCCCCCAGGAGCTGCGTCGGGCCGAGCCGTGGCTGCGCAAGGCGGCGCAACAGGGACTGGTCAAATCACAACACGCCCTGGCGGTACTCTACAAAAAAGGCCAGGGGGTGCCCCAGGATTTCCAGGAGGCGGCCTACTGGTACCGCAAGGCTGCCGATCAGGGGGACGCCGAGGCCCAAAGCAATCTGGGTCTGATGTACGAACTGGGGCAAGGGGTGCCGCGATCGGTGGAAGAGGCGATGCGCTGGTATCTCAAGGCGGCGGAAGCCGGCAGTCCGGTGGCCAAAAACAATCTGGGACTGCTCTACAAAAAAGGCCAGGGGGTGCTTCAGGACTACAGGCAGGCGGAACACTGGTTCCGGGAGGCGGCGGACCAGGGATTCGCCCAGGCCCAATACAATCTGGGCATGCTCTTTCGCAATGGTCAGGGGGTGGGTCAGGAGAGCGTTCAGGCCCACATGTGGCTCAATCTGGCCGCCGCCCAGGGCGACGAAAACGCCCTCAGAGAGCGGGACCAGTTGGCCAATATCATGAAACCGGATGAAATCGCCCGCGCCCAGGAGATGGCCCGGGTCTGGAGACCAAAAAGCGCTTCGGAATTTTAAAACGATCCAGGATCAAAAAACCACCGCGCACACGGGATCGGACTGGCCCGGATTCCACCGGCACCCATGGCCGGCCACACCACTGGCGACCCTGATGCCGATGAAATCCCGGAACCCCTCTTGGCTCTTGTCGCCCCGCTCCCAGGCTTACCCCACCATCCAGAGCCATCCCCTGCTGTATCACTGCCCCGATTTTTCTTGCGGAAGCGTGACGGCGTAACTCAAAACATCCACGGCAATCTGCGCATCCAACGCCCGCAAGGCCGGCATCTTGGAACCCGGTTCTCCGTTGAGTATTTTGTGCAGGGTCTCCCAAGGATTATCCGCGGCCACTTTGCCCACCGGTGGCATTTTCTGCATGCTGCGACCATCCTTGCCGTGGCAATGGGCGCAAATGGTATTGAACACCGCTTCACCCCGCTGACGGTCCCCTTTAATCTCTTTGGTATTGCTGTCGATCCAGCGATCCATGTCCACCTGTCCCTGGGTGACAAAAAGGGCCAGATCATTCAGATCCTGTTCCGCCAGCTTGTCGCCATAACGGTGTTTGTCATCCTTGAGCATGGTGACAACCTTGGCGGCCTCCCCCTGTTTGAATCGGCCCATTCCCACAATGCCGGTTGCGTGTTTGCCTTTGGCATAGGCTCCCTGTTTACCCAGATAATCCCATCCATGACACTCCTTGCATCGCCAGGTATCCTTGGCCTTGTCTGCATACCCCCCGCCTGGGGGATAGGAGGGATGAGTTGTCGCCGGTTCGGCGGAATCCGTCACCTCGAACCATTTGTCATAAAGCCTTCCGCCCCTGGCAATCGATGAGACCTGTTCCGCGGCCTGACCGGAATCCGCCCCCACCATGCCACCCAGCACAACCCCCACAGCCATGGCCAGACTCCAAGATTTCCTGTGCGTCATTTTCCGCTCCCCATTTTTGAGTCGATGGAACAATCAAAAAAATAAACCGCTCCCCTCTCCATTCACGGCCCGTGAACGAGACTTCCACCCGGCTCCATGGATCCCATGCGCGGTCCGGGCGGAAGGTCCGAAGGCTGCGCGCTAAGGAGTCGGGGTGATCCCGGTGATCTGATAGCCGGCCTGGACATCCTTCTTCAAAATGAAACGCACCTTTTTGCCGGACTTCAGGGTCTTGAGATCCACACCGGGGGCCACGGCAAAATCCATGGTCATGGCAGGCCACTTCAGGACCGCAATGGGGCCATGCTGGATATTTACGATTCGTTTTCCCGGATCGATGCTGTTCAACGTTCCTTCACCGGTGATGTCAGGCTCGGGTGAACCCGCCCAGGCCATACCCGCTCCCGCGACCAGCATCCCGAACAAACCCGCCATCAGCCCGTTTTTCCATGTCTTCATACCGTTGTCTCCTGGTTTTTGGTAGGAAAATATTGACCCGGTTCCATGATAACCATCCCCGGGCCATTCGGCAAATCCCTTGACAAAAATCGGCCAGGCATGCCATTACAATTCATGATCAACGGTTGCACACTTTGCAGCGTGAATCTTCAGGTTATTCCCAATCCGGGCCATCGGATCGGTCTGCAAGGCCGAGGCCCCTGAATCAACGAGGTCAAGTCGCCATCATGTCTCGATTCCCACTGCTCCCGCGCCTCCTCCTGGTCCTGTCGCTTCTGGCCTCGGGCCCACGACTGGGCTGGTCAGCAGTCGAACACCATGAAGCCAATGGCACCCCCCGCAGTGAATCCGGACTCACCCTGAACAACGGAAAACCCTGGCCCACCGACGCCCCATTGCGCAAAGCCATGGAATCCATCCAACGCGACATCAGAGAAGCGCTGCCCCGTATCCGCTCCGGCTCCCTCTCCACCCGCCAATACGGCGTTCTCGCCAAAAAAATGCATCAACACGTCCATTTCATCACCAAAAACTGCAAACTCGCTCCCGAAGCCGATACCCAGTTGCACAAGGTGCTCACCGAGGTGATCCAGGGCGCCGAGGCCATGGAAGCCCACAGGGGTCAGGCCTCCGGTGCCGCGATGATCGTCCACGCCCTGGATTTGTATGGCCGCCACTTCGACCATACGGGTTGGAAACCACTGGCTCACTGATTCGGATCATTATTACCATACGGCATTATTCTTGCTTTAACGGCTCCATTCACCTTGCCACGAACGCCTCGCTTGACGGTGTATCCTGGCCTTCATGAATGGAGTACGATGAACATGCGCATCAATCAGGCGTCCAGAACCCGCACAGCACCGCTGTTGACCCTGCTGACGCTCACTCTGGGCATCCAGGGGTGCATCACGGACCCGTTTGCCAAACCATCCAACCCCCATTTGATCGATATGCAGGTACTCAACCGCACCAGTCTGCCCCTGGATGACGAGTCCGAGACCGTGACCGTCCGGAACCGGGAACACTCCCTGGCGAAAAGTCCCGGCGAAGTCAAACAGGTTGTTCAGTACTACGACAAACTGGTGCGCAACCGTCTGATGCGCGACTTCAAGCTGGCCGGAGTCCCCTACCCCTCGGCGCGACTGGCCCTGCTCGGCTTCAAACAGGAACGCCGCCTGGAACTGTGGGGTGGGGATGCGGATGGCCCGATGAAACTCATCAAAAGCTATCCCTTTACCGCCTTCAGCGGCGAACTCGGACCCAAACGCCGCCAGGGGGATCGACAGATTCCGGAAGGCCTGTATCGCATCACTTTCCTCAATCCCAACAGCTCCTACCATCTCTCCATGAAGCTGGATTACCCGAACGAATTCGACCGCGCCATGGCGGAACCGGAACGTCGGAATCGTCTGGGAGGCGATATCTTCATTCACGGCGATAACTACTCCATCGGTTGCATCGCTCTGGGTGATCAGGCCATCGAGGAGTTGTTCGTGCTGACGGCCTGGGCCGGATTGGACAATGTGCAGGTGATCGTCTCTCCTTACGATCTGCGCCGCGACAAGGAGATCAGACCGTTGGCGGACATCCCCTGGACCCGGGAACTCTATGCCCGCATTCAAGACTCTTTGCTGGCCTTCCACCCCTGATCCATCAAAAAGGGGTTCCTGTCCAAAAAACAGGAACCCCTTCGATACCACACGCTCCACGTTTCTCCGCCTCCACGACGCTCACACCAACCGCCGCCCACCATCCACCCGCAGAATCTCCCCGGTGACATAAGGAGCGGTCAACAGATAACGCAAGGCCCCCGTGACCGCTTCGGGTCCGGCCTGAGCGGCCAAAGGGGTCCTGGTCAGCAGCCTTTGATAGGCTTCGGCCTCGGGGCCGGAAAGTGCTTCCGGAGGCAGAATCGCCCCTGGCGCGATGGCGTTCACCCGTACCCGCGGGGCCAGATCACGGGCCAAGACCTGAGTGGCCATGATCATGCCCGCCTTGGAAGCGCCATAGGCCGCATGCCCGGCCAAAGGACGCTCCCCCCAGATATCGCAGATATTGACAATCTGCCCTCCCCCGTGAGCGGCCATGCGCGCTCCCGCACGCAGCGCCAGCCACAGCGGACCCTGAAGATTCACCCGGAACAGTTCATCCATCTCCTCCCACGAGCCCCCATCGATCCGGGTGGGATGAAACCGACCGGCGTTGTTTACCAGCAGACCCGGAACCCCGCCCATGGCCTGACTCGCCTCATCCAGCAAAACATCCACGCTTCCCGGATCATTCAGGTTCAGAGGAAACGATCGGGCCACACCACCTTGCCCCAGGATCTCCTCCACGATCTGTCGCGCCGCGTCCGGATCCCGATGATACACCACCCCGACCTTGAAACCGATCCGGGCCAGATCCCGACACAAGGCCGCTCCCAATCGCTTTCCCCCGCCGGTGACCAAGGCCACACCACCGGGGATCGGGTCGGTTGTGACGGGCCACGGGATGGCGTCGGCAGAGGATTTGACATCCGAAGCAAAAACCGGCCCGGAATGGCCGACAGACGCTGCGGGTTGAAACGTTTCATCCCGCGTTGCCAGCATCGATTCCATGCGGGACAACGGGTTGACCGATTCCACCTCGCCAGGAGAACGACTTCCGAAGGCATGACGCACCCCCGACCAGGGCGCGTGGGGAAGCGGATGGCCCAGACGCCGTTCATTCCAACTGTAAAGCAGCCACATCGGCAACAGCACGACAATAAACGGCCAACCCAGGATCAAGGCGAACGCCATCTTGAAACCATTCCAAACGTTTTTCATGCCCCGACGACACACCCCGCTCTTTGCCGATGATTCGATCCCGATGTTCCAACCCCCGAGGGATTCATTCTTAACAAAATTTGACCGGTATTGAAAACATTATCCACCCGGACGAAATCCACCACCCCAGCGTATCGACCGGACAGGCGCCCTGCCACCCGGATCACCACGCCAGGGGAAGAGGAGCGGACCTCCTCCCCTGGACAAAAGCCTCTCAACCCATGCTTTCCAGGGCCGCCACCCGGGCCAGCAAGGCTGCGTGTCTGGCGTGCATCTCTTGCAATCCTTTGATCAACATGGGCACAAACGCCTCATAACTGACCGCCAACCGTTCTTCCCCCTCCTGGACCTGACGCAATGGGCGACTGGCTTCCACCCGATCCAAAATTTCCTGTTCGGTTTCCAGACGCTCGACACCTTCGCTTGCGATCATCCGGGCCGACCACAACGCCGCATCCGGAGTCCACTCCGGATCCTTGACCATCACACAGTGGGCCGGAGCGGCCCGCACGATCGATGGAAAGATCTCCTGAACCTCCTGAGCGATCACCCCCAGGGATTTCTTGCCCTCGGGATCGGATGTCCAGTTGAAATTGACGACACGGACCTGCAGCAACGCATCAAGTTTCGGGGTGGCATCGGCAATATTGGTCTTCAATCGTCGGTCGGAAACCTCCACATAACTCCCATCCGCCTCGATATAGGCGACCGTGGTATTGGTACCCCCCACGTTGGAGACAAAACGGACCAGATGGTCCGTGGCCGTGGCCGTAGCCCGGTCCACACGGATTCCGAGTACGTCCCCGCCGGTATCCACATCCAGTTGGGCGGCGGGTGCCTGAACCCCCACACCTATCTTGCGCAAGGTGGTGCCAAGCAGTCCGGTGGCATACAGGGTATTGCCGATATTCAGTTCATTGCCGGCACTGGCGCTGGAGGGGTTGGCCCCATAACCGATCATGATGTCATAACTGGCGCCGGTCATCGTTTGACCGGCAGCCGTGCCGATGGCAATGTTGTGGCTCCCGGTCAATCCTCCGTAGTTGGCCCCCGAACCGATGGAGATATTCTCCGATCCGACCGACGCGCCTCGCAGCGCGTTGTATCCAATCCCGATGCTGTAACTGTTGTGGGTGGTGACATATCCGGCCTGGGATCCAACAAAAACGCTCCCGGCTCCAATGGCCCCCCCATTGGCGGCGATATACCCGATCACCACACAGCGGCTGGCGGCATAGTCTCCGGCGAGACCACCCACCACAACCGTGCCGATGGCGTCGCCAGGGGTAAATCTGGCCGCATCCGGACCAATGGCGATCACGGCGGATCCGGTCGTGATGGTTTTGGCGGCGTTGTCACCGATGGCGATATTGTTGTATCCGTCCTGCACAGCGCTCAAGGAGGTGTGAATCAGGGAGACGTTATTATACCCCGCCCTCAGCACCGGAAACGATCCTACGCCAATGCTGATGTT
Source organism: Magnetococcales bacterium (assembly GCA_015231755.1). Classification (NCBI taxonomy): domain Bacteria; kingdom Pseudomonadati; phylum Pseudomonadota; class Magnetococcia; order Magnetococcales; species Magnetococcales bacterium. The sequence continues at coordinate 99,151 of JADGAZ010000014.1, forward strand.
TTTGGTGGGCGTGCCAAGCAGGGCTCCCGGGGACGAACCCAGATAAACACTGGTGGAAGAGACCATCGCATCGGTCAGGGCGTCCAGATTGGTGGCCCCCTGTGGCCCTTGGGGACCGGTAGCGCCCTGGGGACCGGTGGCGCCTTGAGGCCCCTGTGAACCCTGAACGCCTTGAATGCCCTGTTGACCTTGAGGTCCCTGTGGACCGGTATCACCGGTCACTCCCTGCACCCCTTGCGGACCGGCAGGGCCTTGGGGACCCTGAGGGCCGGGAACACCCTGCATCCCCGGTTCACCCTGCACCCCTTGCGGACCGGGATCCCCGGGGAGTCCCTGGGGACCCTGAGGTCCTTGGGATCCCGGCGCTCCTTGAATCCCCCTTTCCCCTTGCGCCCCGTTCGGACCGACGGCTCCCTGCGGTCCCGTTGCGCCGGTATCGCCCTGGGGGCCTTGCGGACCTGGAATGCCGGGTGGACCCTGAAGCTCCAACTCATCCCAGTGATCCGGACTGGTCAACGGATCATGACCACTGCCGGCCTGAAGAGATACAAACAACCTTCCTTGTTCCGATACCACCTGACCGACGGTATAAGTCGTCCCGGCATCATGGACCCCCTGAAAGGCGTTCCCCAAATCCAGGGCATCCTTGACCAGATTGAGTTGTCCGGTAATGGGATTCAACGTGTATTGATACATCCCCGCTCCCCTTACGCGTAGGACAACGCGGCGCGATCGGTCCACGCCTGATTGAATTGCGCCTGCCCACCGGCAAACAGGGTCGCCGTGTCACCATTCGCATCAACCGCGATCCGTTTGACCATCCACACCGGATCGCTTTCTTCACTGCCGGGATAAGCCATACCCAAATAGATGTATTGGGTGGTTCCATCCGTGATACTGCTGGAACGACTGGTCAGCAAATCCTGACCGGTCATCGCGCTGGCAAATTTGCGGCTTTGCAAATCGTCTGGATTCAGCATGGGGCACTCCTGTATGGATTTCAGTGGTTTGTTTTTGTTCCCATGCACAAGCATCCATTAATCGATTAAAAACAACAAGCAGCAACATTTCAGCAGGAATTTATTATCATGATAAACGGCAATTATGATCAAAAATATTCATCGCAGTCACTTTCTACCCTATAGCATCCGCATGAATCTTGCGGTATAATTATCAATACCCCTGATACCGGGTTGAGCCATACCCCCTTCATTCCCATCAACACAGAAGGATTGTGACCATGAGTTTTCAACTGCCCCCCTTGCCCTATGCCCAAAACGCCCTGGAACCCCACATCTCCGCCGAGACTCTGGATTTCCACCATGGCAAGCATCACCAAACCTATGTGACCAACTTGAACAAGCTGATCGAAGGCACGGATAATCAAAGCAAATCCCTGGAAGAGATCATCAAGGGGTCATCCGGCGGACTGTTCAACAACGCCGCCCAGGTCTGGAACCACACCTTTTACTGGAATTGCCTCTCGCCGAACGGCGGTGGCGCTCCGACCGGCGCCCTGGCCGATGCCATCAACGCCAAATTTGGCTCCTTCGAGGCTTTCAAGGAGAAGTTCACCGCCACGGCGATCGGCACCTTCGGTTCCGGATGGGCTTGGCTGGTCAAGAATGGAGACGGCTCCCTGGATCTGGTGAGCACCAGCAACGCCGGCACCCCCATGACCGAAGGCAAAACCGCTCTGCTGACCTGCGATGTGTGGGAACACGCCTATTATGTGGATTTCCGCAACGCCCGTCCCAAGTATGTCGAGGCGTTCTGGAATCTGGTCAACTGGGAATTCGTGGCCCAGAACTTCGCCGCATAAGCTCGGAAAGTCTCAGCCTTTAGAATTAAAGAAGAGTGGCAGGCGGGGCAGGAGGCGGGGAACAATCCTCCTCCTGCCCCAAAGAAAGCGTTACGGCGTGGGCGGATAGAGATGAAACGCCAAGGCGTAGACCACCAGACCGGAGATGGAGACAAACATCCAGACCGGAAAAGTTTTGCGGGCGATCCGCCGATGGGGTTCGCAGGTGGTATCCAACAGTTGCCAGGGTGCCCGCCGCAGGGTAAAGAAAATCATCGGCAAGGAGACCGCCGCCAGGGCCACATGGGCAATCAGGATGGTGAAATAAACCGGACGGATCCAGCCCGATCCAGCGAATTTCACGTTGCCCACCGCTCCATGATAGATCAGGTACGACACCAGAAAAACCGCCGAAACCGCCACGGCGGTGGCCATTCTTTTCCGATGGGTTTCCAGATCACGGCGACGGACCGCCTGCAAACCGGAAAACAGCAACAACGCGGAGGCGAGATTCAACGCCGCTTGCAGATGGGGTAAGACCGGGATCAGTTCCATGCCGCCCTCGATACGCCTGTTTGCATGTGAAAATGGATGAACATGGCCACCGTGAACAGGGCCATGGACCACACCTGATGGGCCCAGGCCAGATTGATGGGGACATGCAACAACAAGGTCGCAATCCCCAACAATACCTGAATGCTTACAGCCAGCAACAAAAGATGCAATCCGACCCGTATCCGGGAGGGGGGAGTCATGCGCTGCCCCAAAAACCAGTAGGCGACAACCGAAAAAAAGCTGATGGTGGCCAACAGACGATGATTCCACTGGATAGTGGCCACGTTTTCAAAGAAATTGTGCCACGCCGGTTGCATCTCCCAATAGGCGTCCGGAATCCACTGGCCGTGCATGAGGGGGAAGGTGTTATAGCCGTATCCGGCCTTGGCTCCCGCCACGAAACCACCACTCACCACGGTTACGGAGACCAGGGTGACAATGCCCAGAGAAAAACGCTTGAGAACATCGGGAGGCGTTCCCCGGGGACGACCTTCCGCGCCGATGAACAGTTCCATGGCGGTCCACAACATCCAGCCGTAGACCAGAAATGCCAACGCCAGATGGGCGGTCAACCGGTAGGGGCTGACATGGGGATCGGAAATCAAGCCGCTCTTGACCATCAGCCAGCCCATCACCCCCTGCATGCCACCCAACAAAAAGATCATTCCCAGCCGGATCGTCACCGGTCGGTCCACCTTGCGTCGCCACAAAAACCACGCGAAGGGCACAAAAAAGACCACGCCGGTCAGGCGACCCAGCAGACGATGAAAATATTCCAGCCAGAAAATTCCCTTGAACCCTTCCAGATCCATATCGTAATTGACATGGCGGAACTCCGGGGTGCTCTGGTATTTGGCGAACAACTCCTGCCAAGCGGTCTGGTCCGAGGGGGGCAGCACACCGATCAACGGTTGCCACTCCACCATGGAAAGGCCGGAACCGGTCAGCCGGGTGATGCCCCCCAGCGCCAGCATGGCGTATACCAATGCGCAACAGACAAAAAGCCACAGACCAACATGCCGCTGATCCTGACGAGTCATCCCTTCATCTCCCGAGAAAATGCCATTCTTGACCCTATTGCCCCTGATCACAGCGTCCCACGGACCCCTCCCGGCATCGTCTGCCGGAGTACCAGTAGGCGCCGGATAATTGGGCCTGACTCCAATCGACCCCCTCCAGGCTGGCCCCGAACAAGACCGTATCCCGCAGGTCCGCCCCCGCCAGTTGGGCATTTTTCAGAAACGCCCCCTCCAGGGTGGCCTTGCGCAAATCCGCCCCCCGCAGGTCCGCCCCTTCCAGGTTGACCTGGACCAAATCTGCCCCCCGCAGATCCGCGCCTTTCAACAGAATACCCGATAAATCCCCCGCACGCACCTGGGCTTGTTGCAAATGGGCGCCCGTGGCATCGGCTTTGCGCATGCGGGCCTTGAAAAGTCGCGCCGCGCTCAGGTCGGCTCCACGCAGATTGGCGTTGTCCAGGGTGCTGCCCTGCAACATGGCGGATTTCAAGGAGGCGCCATGCAAATCCGCCCCGGTCAGATCACATCGCACACAACGCCCACTCTTGAGTAGCCCCTCCACCACCTGGGCCGAACCTTCCCCGGCCAAAGCGGAGAACGGCAACCCGTTGACCATCACCATACAAAACACCATCCAGAACCTCATTGACAGCTTCCCTTGGACCCGGCGGCACAGGTACGGCCATCGGTCCAGATGGCGCCACCCAGCAAGGCATGGGTCAAGACCGCCCGCTCCAGGTTGGCTCCCTTGAGATTGCTGTCACGCAAATCCGCCGCAGTCAGATTGACCCCCTTGAGAAACGCCTGGGAAAAGTCCGCCCCCACGGCTTTGCTGCCGGCCAGATTGGCCCCGTAGAGATAGGCTTGGCTCAAATTGGCGTGGGACAGATCGGTCTGACGCATATCGGCCCCGGTCAAATCCGCCTTGCTCAAATCCGCCTCGGCCAACTCGGCCAATTCCAGATTGGACCACACCAGTTTCCCCCCGGAAAGTTTCACCCCATTCATTTTGCACTTGTAAAAAAAGGCGCCACTCACCTCCGCCCCGGCCAGATCGGCCCCTTGCCAGTCGGTGTATTGCAGATCGCATTTGGGACATTTCTTGTCATTCTTCAAACGGGCCAACAACTCATCACTCGCACCAGACGCCACACCGGGCAGACAAGACAGCAGCAGGAACAGATAAAAATAACGGTTCGTCATGCCCAATCGCTCCTTTCAAGAAAAGCACTCTTTGCATAAGACATGGCCACACCCAAAAGCCATCAGGATATTTCAGCATGATGCCCCGCCGGCACCTGAGAACAACCCCCCGGCCCGCATTGATCGAACGCTATCGCAGTTTTGTGGAGGGTCGCACCGATGGGGCGGGGGATCCGCGGGAGTTGCCTTTGTTTTGCCGGGATGCCGCTGCCGTGAAGCCGACGACACCCCGGAGAGTCCGCAAGACCAACAAAGCCGGCCCCCAAACCCCACCTTCTTGAGCGCAACAATCAGCGCGCGGAGTCCGGGACCAGCAACGTTTCGTCCGGGAACCATTGCAGGCTTTCCCGATAACGCACCACATCGCCGATCACCACCACCGCCGGGGGTTGCAGGTCCAACGCGGCCACATCCGCCTCCAGGCGGCCCAAAGTGGAAACCAGGGTCTGTTGCGCGGGGGTGGTGGCCCAGCGGACCACGGCCACCGGGGTTTCCGGTGAGCGACCGGCGGCGATCAGGCGGCCCACCACCACGGGCAGATTCTGAATCGCCATGTACAGCACCAGCACCGGAAAAGCCTGGGCCACCGACTCCCAATGGATGCGGGACGAGGGGGAACCTTCCACAAACGACGGGTTTTCCGCCGACTCGTGACCGGTGAGAAACGCCACATTGGCGTTCACATCCCGATGGGTGATGGGAATGCCCGCATAGGCCGGACCGGCGATGCCGGAGGTCAAACCCGGAACCACCCGGAAGGGAATGCCTTCCGCCACCAGACGTTCCGCCTCTTCGCCGCCGCGCCCGAACACAAACGGATCCCCCCCCTTCAGCCGTACCACCCGACGCCCGGCCTTGGCGAGGCGCACCAGGGTTTCGCTGATATCCTTCTGGCTGGACGAGGGACTGCCCCCGCGTTTGCCGGCGTGGACCCGTTCACAGGATTCCGGGATCAAGTCGAGAATTTCCGGAGAGACCAAAGCGTCGTGTACCACCACATCGGCGTTGCGGAGGGCTTTCAAGGCGGCGATGGTCAACAAATCCGGATCTCCCGGCCCCGCTCCCACCAGCAACACCATGCCCGGCTGGGGATAGGGGCTGGTCAGATCCAGAGGAAGGTCAGTGGCTGGTTCCGGACGAACGATTGATTTTATTGGAGACATTATATTTTCCCGAGGGTTTCTTCATGGGGAGGCGTTTGACCTCCTCCAGGCTCTTGGCATCGTAGACCACCAGGGCACCATCCATCTCCCAGATGCTCAACAACGCATAACGACCATCCCTGGTGAACTCGACATGGGCCGAAGTCTTGCCGGGCGCGGGACGCAAGGTTTTGACGATTTCCAGAGTCTCCTTGTCGATCACATGCACCGCATCCTTGTTGGGACCGGTAAAGACATCCACCCAGGCATAGGGGGAGTTTTCGTGACTGCGCATGAAAAATCCCGGTCCCAGGGTGGGAATCCTTTTGATGGTTTTCCAGGTTTTCAGGTCCACCACCGTGACCTCGCCCTCTTTGATGTTGGGCGTGGCCATCACCTGGGTCTCTTTATAGGGCCAGATGATCCCGGATGCCAGATGGGGCATGCCCGCGATGTCGATTTCGGCGATTTTTCGTCCGACATTCAGATTGACCACCTGTCCGGAGGCTCCGGTTCGTGAGGCCCCGATCAGGTGATGATACTCCTGATCAAAGAAAAAGTCGTCGAGATTCGCCTCCAACTGAATACGCCGCACCGGAAACGGTCCCTTGGCCACCGGCAACGCCTCTCCGGATGAGGGCTGGAAATCGTGTACCGTCGCGGTATAGATCGGAAGGGCTTTGGCTTTGTCGTTGTACGGAATCTCCCACACCTCCGGCAGATCCTTGAGGGCGACGATGAACGAATCACGGGGAGCCGCGGTATAGACCGCGCTGGGACGGGCACTGACTCCCTTGTCGTTGACCACAGGAATCTCTTTGACGAAAGACAAATCGGCGGCGTCGAGGATCACCAGATTCCGAGGCAGGGTATTGGCCGCCATGACGAAACGCCCGTCTCCGGAGATGGCGACATTGCGGGTATTGACCCCGACCCGGATTTCGGCGGTCATTTGCAAAGAAAACAGGTCAAAACGGCTGATCCAGCCATCCCGGGAGGCCATGTAGGCGAAACGGCCATCCGGGGAGTACTTGATCCCCCCATGCAAGGCGAAACGGGAGGGAAAACGGTGAATCGGTTCCAGGCGGTCGCCGTCCAGCACGGTGACGTGATGATCCCCCAGCTCCACCACCATGAACAGATTCATGATATCGGCATGGTGGACCGGCTTGGCTGGCAGGGTCTCATTGGCATGATGGATGACGCGACTCTCCCGGATGGCCGCCGCGTCCCACACGGGCAGGTTGGCATGGGGGGAGTAGACGAAATCCACCAGGGATTGAATCTCCTCCGGGGAGATTTTTTCGCCAAAGCCGGGCATCTGGGTGGCGGGGCGACCTTTGGCGATCACCTCGGCGGCCTCTTTTTTGGGAAAGCGTTCGAGATTTTCCGGCAACAGGGCCGGTCCCATGGCGCCAAGGCGGTCGGGATGGTGGCACTGGGCACAAAAATGACGATACAGTTCAGGGGCGGGAACGGGGGAAGGATCGGCGGCGTCAGATGAGGCGGAGAGCAGCAGCAACAAAGTCAAAAACAAACCGGCGCGTTTCATGGATCCTCCCCGTGGACAAACACTGTTGAATGCGTCATGCCTGACTCTCCGGCGACCGGATCTCCGCGTCGGTCAGATAACAGCCCGGATCCTCTTCCCAATGATCCCCGGTGGCCTGATAGGCCCGGACACGGGTATTGCCTCCGCAGATGGCCAGATGATCACACCGCCCGCATCGTCCCTTGAGGGGTCTGGGTCTGGAGCGCAATCCCGCCAAAACCGGATCCTCCCGGTTGCCCCAGATCTCCCCGAAAGAACGCTGCCCCACATTGCCCAGGCGATGATGACGCCAGAAAATATCCGGATGGACCTCTCCCAACTCATCGATGTTGGCAATGCCCACCCCGGAGGCGTTGCCACCCCAGCGGGTCAACATCGCTTCGGCCTGCTCCGCCAGATGGGGCCAGTGACGCCGTACCCAGAACAGAAAAAACACCCCGTCGGCATCGTTGTTGCCGGTGACGATCTCCCGGGAACTTCCCTGCTCCACATCCGCCCGACTCACCTCGAACAGCCACTCCACCAAACGACGGGTGGCCAGCAGATCGGCATTCTCCTCCCGGTTGACCTTGCCCCGACCCGCATGGTTCCAATGAGAGAGATAAAACCGGTCCGTGCCCTCCCGACTCATCAGCTTGAACAGCTCCGGCAGATCCCCCACATTGTCGCGGGTGGGGGTAAAACGGATCCCCACCTTGACCCCCTGTTCCCGGCAATGGCCGATCCCGGCCACGGAACGCACAAACGCCCCGGACAGGCCCCGCATGCGGTCGTGGTTTGCTTCCAGACCATCCAGGCTCACCCCGACATAATCAAACCCCGCCGCCGCGATGCGCCCGGCCATGGCCCGATCCATCAACGTGCCGTTGCTGGACAATCCCAGATAAAACCCCAGCTCACGGGCATGAGCGGCAATCTCGAACAGGTCCGGACGCAACAGCGGTTCCCCGCCCGACAGGATCAAGGCCGATACCCCAGAGCGTTTCAAATCCTCCAGAACCCGGCAACAGCTCTCCAGGGTCAACTCGCCGCGAAACGCCCGATCCGACGAGGCGGAATAACAATGGGCGCAGGAGAGATTGCAGCGCCGGATCACGTTCCAGACCACCACGGGTCCGTTTTCGACCCGCATCTTCGGACGCTCCCCCGCTGTCGGGGCCAACAGGCGACGCATGAAATGGGTCAAGCGGAACATCCGTCATCACTCCTGGTTTTTGAGGCGCAAACCGGTTTTCTTGAGAATTCGGGTGCTGTGCAACACCAGATGGCCGTGATCGTCCTCCCCCAACACCTCCTGCAACAACCGGATCTTGCCTTCCACCGCCCCCCGATCCGCGCCATGCACCATGACGAACAGATTATAGGGCCACGCGGGCAGATGACGGGGCCGACGATAACAGTGGGTGACACAATCCAGCACCGCCAGGCGACGCCCCAGCAACGAGACCCGTTCATCCGGCACGTTCCAAACCGACATGCCGTTGCCTTTGAGTCCCAGACGATAATGATGGGTGGCCACCCCGATCCGACGGATCCAACCCTGACGCAGCATGCGTTCCATCCGTTCCAGCAACACCCCGACCTCCACCCCCAGGCTCTCCGCCACCGCCGAATAGGGCTCGGGCACCAGGGGCAAACCTTCCTGGGTGGCGGCGATCACCGCCCGGTCCAGGCTGTCCGGGGAGGTCTCCGCCCAAACCGGATCGATCTTCCGGTCATGAATGGGCCGAGTATCGATGGAACCATCCTCTCCGAGCCGCACTTGAAATCCCAAACGGTACTCCTCAATCTTGGGCAGATCAAACACCTCCAGCCCGGTCAGGGTGGAAATTCGCGCCAGCACGGTTCCCACCTGCTCTTTTTGTTCCGTGGCCACCACGAACCACATGTTCAACGCATGCTCGCGGGCATAATTATGGGCCACTTCGGGTTGGGCGTTCACCAGTTCGGTCACCCGGTCGTACTCTTCCGTCGGCACCCGCATGGCCGCCAGGGTCAATCCGCCCCCCATGCGCTCGGCGTTGAAAAACGGTCCAAACCGGGTCAAATACCCGGCGCCCAGCAAGGCGTCGATCCCCTGGATCAACGCCCCCTCCTTCAGGCCAAGACGCGCCCCGGCCTGGGCAAAAGGACGATCAACCAAAGGAAAACCGGTCTGCAATCCATTGATGATCCGCAACGCCTGGGGTTCCATCACCGTTTTCGACCCTTCTTCGTCAAGAGGCAACCTGGAAATAACGGGCACCGCATTGCTTGAATCGACGCCGACTGAACAACACCTCCCGGGCATAGGGGGTGAGGCCACAGCTTGCGGTGAGTTGTTCGGCCCGTTGCAGGGTTTCTTCCCGCTCCCGTCCGTGAATCATGCAATACAGGTTGTACGGCCACTCCGGCAGACAGCGCCGCCGCAGATAACACAACGATACCAGATCACAGGCCCGAATCCGGGCGCCGATCTCGCACACCACCGCATCGGGCACATCCCACACCACCATGGCGTTGGCGGCAAACCCCAACTCGTGATGATGCACCACCACCCCCACCCGCTTGATGATGCCCTGATTCTGCAAGTCCCGCAGGCCGTCGATCACCTGCGACTCCTCCAGGCCGATGGTCTCCCCCATGGTCTGAAACGGACGGGGTACCAGGGGAAACCCGTTTTGAAAAGCGGCGATCAGTTGTTGTTCCGATTCGTTCAACATGGTTCACCCGTGCATCCGAAAGCCCAGATCGATGTGAAATTCCTCTTCCATGGGCATGGCGCACACCGCAAGGCCGGTGCGCGTGCCGATCGCGTCGATCACCCCGGCCAGATGGGCCGCATCCCGCGCCGTGAGGACAAACCATAGATTAAAGGCGTGTTCCCGTTCGTAGTTGTGGTTGACCTCCTGGAAACCGTTCACCACCTCCGCCACCTCTTCCAGCCGTTCCGGCGGGACACGCATGGCCGCCAGGGTACTGACCCCCACCCGACGGGCGCGCAACACCACCCCCACCCGACTGATGGATCCCGACTCTTGCAAGCGGCGCAACCGTTCCAGCACCTCCTCTTCGGAAATGCCGAGGCGTTTGGCCATGGCGAGATAGGGCCGCTCTTCCAGCGGAAAATCCCGCTGAAACTCATCGAGCAACCGGTGATCCAGGGAGGTCGGGTCGTGTTCCATGGCTGTGGTCACAGTCCGATCTTGTGGGCCCGGGAGGTGAAGAAAATCCCGCTGGGCTTGGTGGCGGGCAAAGTGGCGATGCGTTCGAACGAATGGGTATGGAACACATCCACCCGATCCGAGTCCCGTACCGACAACCAAATATGCTCGCCCCGGGGGGTGAACTCCATGTGCATGACCCCCGGTCCCGGGGTCAACGTCCGGACCACCTGACGGGTAGGCACATCGATCACCTGCACCTTGCCATTCTCCGGATGAGCGAAATTGACCCAGATCTGTCGCCCGTCGGGCTTGGCCATCACGAATACCGGCTGACCCGCCACCGGCACACGCCCCACCTCGCGCCACTCGGCCCGATCCACGATCAACACCTCGTGCCGCCCCATGGCCGGCAGAAACACCAGATCCTCGGTCATGCCCCACCCTTCCAGATGGGGCATTTTATAGACAGCCGTGCGTTTTTCCCCGTGGCCGTAGTCTTTGAGAATGCGTTTGACCCCGGCTTCCGGATGCCACAGATCCAGCAAGGCGAAACCGTCATCCCCGAACAGTCCGGCGATGTAGTGACGCCCATCCGGAGAGATCAAGGCGTCGTAGGGCTTGCTGCCGATGCCGGTGAATTTGGTGATTTTCGGCTTGGCCGGATCGTTCAAGTCCGCGATCCAGATTTCGTCGGAATCGAACAGGCTGAAGACAAATCGTTGCTCGGTGGAGTCTTCCAGCCCCACCACCTTGGAGGTGCGACCCTGGGCGTCCACAGCCGGGATATCCGCCACCTGGACCAGGGTTTCGGTATCGAACACCCGCACCCCACCGGGTTGATAGTTGGCCACCGCCACCAGACGTCCATCCTGGGAGATGGCGCCGCCGATGCTGTTTCCGGCCTGCATCACCCGCCCGGCCAGTTGACCGGTGAGCAGATCCACCTTGCTCAATCCCCCGTCGCGGCCAAAGACAAAGGCAAAACGTCCATCCCGGGAGTAGACCACCGAAGCGTGGGAGAGATCCCCCAACCCCTCCACCCGGGACAAAACCGTCTTGCCCGTGGTTTCCACCACCTCGACGCTGCCCGTGGCCCGTTCGATCACCACCCCCATGTCCCCCACGCCACGGGGAGCGGCGCACCCTTGCAGCAGCGGCCAGGACAGACAGGCCACCAGCAACCACGGATGACCCGAACGGGACGGACTCCGCCACCATGCCACGGATTTCATGGGATATCTCCTTTCTGCAATCGCTCCACCAGCCAACGGATCTCCGCACGGGTCAACAACCCCTCCCAGGGGGGCATGGCCCGTTCCGGCAATCCAAAATAGATCATATTTTCCAACACATCCGGGGATTTGTCGATCAGGTTTTCAGGCAGCAGGGGCGGTCCCAGTCCCCCTTTCAGGGTCATGCCGTGGCAGGAGCCACAATCGTGGCGCAACAGATGGACCAGTTGACGTTGCCGTTCCGGCGTCACTTCCGCACAGACCGCTCCGGCACCGGACAGCAGCAATAAAATGGCTGAAAAATAAATAAAAACAATCTGAAAGGTGGAACCTTGAGCAGGCATCAAACCGTCACTCCATTCCTTTGTTTCAACGATTGAGCGTTATTGAATGTCAATTCCCTCGTTTTTCCGTCTCTTTAAAGAGTGCGGCGTGATGACTAAGAAAATGAGGTGCCCCCCCAAAATCGGGAGGGCACCGGCGCTTGGATCCACTGCCACAAGAAATGCGACAGGTCAGGTCAATACACGTCGTGCATGGTGTTGTAGACGTTGAACTTGCCGGTCGGGGTCACGAGAACGGGATCCTTGATGACCGTTTTGAGCTTGCGGGTTTTGTCGTCCACCACCACCAGGGCGGATTTTTCGGTCTTGCTGTTCCAGACCGAGAACCACACCTCGTCACCATTTTTATTGTACTCCGGCTGCACCACCCGCTTGACACCCGGACCCAAATCCGCCCACTCGGAGATGGGCAGAGTCTCAAAACCTTTGTCAAGATTCTTTATATCATACACAGCGATGGATTGAGACGCTTTGGTATCCGGATTCAGCGGCGTATCAACCCAAAGATTTCCGGACTTGGGATGGGTCTTGATGAACAAAGATCCGCCACCTTGACCTTTAAGGGTACGCACCACATTCCAGGCTTCCTTGGGATGGCCGGTGGGATCGGTACCGATCAGGGAGATGGATTCGTCACCCAAATGGCTGGTGGCCCAGACCGGACCAAACTTGGGATCGACAAAGTTGGCGCCGCGACCCGGATGGGGCGTGGCACCCACTTCCACCAATTTGACCAGTTTGCGCTCCTTGGAATCGATCACTGCGACCTTGTTGGACTTGTTGGCGGCGGTCATGAAATAACGTTTGCTGGCATCCCAGCCGCCGTCATGCAGGAAGGGAGCGGCGTCGATGGAAACCGACTTCAGATTGGCCAGGTCGGAATAATCCACCAGCAACACCTTGCCGGTCTCTTTGACATTGATGATGAAATCCGGGTGCTCGTGGGAAGCGACGATGGCCGCGACACGGGGTTCGGGATGGTACTCGTTGGTGCCCACTTCGTTGCCACGGGTGGAGACGATCTTCAGGGGCTTGAGGGTATCGCCTTCCATGATCACATACTGGGGCGGCCAATACGAACCGGCGATGGCGATTTTGTCTTCCCAGCCTTTGAACTTGGAGGTCTCCACGGAACGGGCTTCCAGGCCCACCTTGATCACCGCCACGTTATCCGGTTTTTCCATCCACAGGTCGATCAGGTTGAGTCTGGCGTCCCGACCGATCACATACAGATAACGACCCGAGTTGGACATGCGGGAGATATGCACCGCGTAACCGGTCTTGATCACGGAGACGATCTTCTTGGTGTCGCCGTCGATCAGGGCCACCTGTCCGGTATCCCGCAAGGTGACGGAGAAGAGGTTTTCCAGATTGATGTTGTTCATCTTCTTGGTGGGACGATTCTTGACCGGAACCAGTTCTTTCCAGGTGGCTTCCATGTCCTTCATGCCGAATTCCGGAGGAACCGGGGCGGGATGCTGGAGATAGCGGGCCATCAGGTCGATCTGCTCGGGCTTGAGTTCACCGCTGTCGCCCCAGGCCGGCATGCCCGCGGGAGAACCGTGGGTGATGAACTGCACCAGATAATCCGTGCCCAGATTGGTGGTCAGATCCGGAGTCAGGGCCTTGCCGGTGGCACCCTTGCGCAACACACCGTGACAGCCGGCGCAGCGTTCAAAATAGATCTGCTTGGCAGTCTCCAACTCTTGATCGCTCAGCGGCGGCAGTTCGGGTTTGGCGTCTGCGGCCTGGACCGTACCCAGCATACCCACCGCCATCAATAGAACACCCGCCATTATGGAGGCCTGTTTCAGAACTCTTTCTTTTCGCATGGGGCCAACTCCTATCTTTGAGAGAAAACAGTGAACAGTCAATACAGCCTGTGGATCGGATCATGACGGATCCAAACACGGTTCACCTTGACCCAAATCAAACAATGAACAGCATTTCCCCGATTCAATTGACTTGCGTCAATATCCATATGGTATTTTGAAAGCGCCTTGATTTGGATCAATTCTCTTGTATGTTCCAGTTGTCTTGCGCGCATGACGGTTGATCCGCGTCCACCAGGTGCGGTATCCTCGTCAAAATTCAAGAAGCGCTACCAAACAAATTCAGGAGGAGTTCAGAAAAATGGAACTGGTCTATTTCACGATCATCGGCGGAGCGCTCTATCTGCTGTCGGAGCGGATTCTGAATCGCATCGAGGAGAGACGGGGGGCGAGACTGCCTTATCGGTCCGTGATCTTTTTTGTGATCATTTTCAGCTTGAGCATGTTCACGTTTTCGGTGATGCGCGCCGTGACCAACCCCCCGCAGGAACCCCCCGCGGCGAGCGGTCAGGACGCGACACCAACCCAACCTTCCAAACCCGCTAATTGATGACAAAGTTGTCCTTGCTCTCATCGAAGCCGATCAGGATCCCCTGACCCGGGATCCAATCCCGCATCACCTCTTCGACATAATCGAATCCCTCGGCACGGACCCGATCCCGCATGCGCACCGTGAGTTTGTGTCGACCGGCGGGCAGAGAAAACTTGGCATAGATATGGGTGGCCATATCCTTACTCAAACCCGGCGGAATGAAGGTGCGGGTAGCCAGGAAATGATCGTCGAGCAACAATTCGATGTAGATCGACGCCCGTTTGCGGGGACAATCCTGGGGCTTGCGCATGTTGGGCGGCAGTTTCAGCAACTCTTCATCGGTACGCTTGTGACACTCCTGCTCGCGCTGGGAGGTGTGCTTGAAGGCCAGTTTCACCTCCGCCTGATCCGGCTTGAGATAATGATAAGCCGGCGCGCTGGAAAGAAAAAAGATCACCACAAAAAACAAGGTATACGCGGCGAGTTGAATCCCGAACTCCTGGAATGATCTGGGCATCTGGACACTCCTTGTCTTCACGCTGAAGGGGATAACGAACGACGGAACGCTTCCAGGCGTTGTTGCAACGCCTTCCGCTCGCCGGAGGAGTCGGAAACCCGGAACTCCACCACCCGTGTGCGATCGACCCGTTTCAACAGTTGGGGTTCACGCGCCCCGGAGAGCCGTTGCTCGGTCCAGGTGTTGCCGAAACGATGGTAACAATCCCCATCCCGGCAACCGGTGACCAAAACCCCTTCCGCACCATTTTTTAGCACATAATCCAGCATCGAGGGGGGCAGCATGCCGCTACAGGGCAAGGAGACCACCGCCACCCCGGGATCCTTCAAAGTGGTCACATCCATGCCATGCTCACACCCGAACACCATCACCCGACCCGCGCCGGACAACGCTCCCAGTTTGCTTTTGACCTCCTGACGCAGGGCGTCCACCGTGAACCAGGGCATTTCGATGCCGGTTTTCAAGGTGGCATTGGCCATGCGGAACGGACTGGACGAGACACAAGAACCGCTGCAAATGCCGCAGGCCGTACACAGGGTGGGATTGACCGTAGGCTCGAATTCGGACTTCTTGCCATCGGTGCGCCGCCGCATGGAGATGGATCCATAGGGGCAATCCTGGGCGCACTGACCACAACCGTTGCAGTGTTCGAGATTGACCTCGGCGGCGGGTTGTTCTTTTTTGGAGGGCAACCAGGGCAACATCAGCAGCAGCGCCGTGACCCCGGTGGAGATCCCCCACGCCCAACCCGGCCCCATCCCATCCATCAAAGGGTAGATATTGAGATAAAACCAGTCCAGATTCAGCACCATCGGCGAATGGCCCGCTTGCACCGGGGCATGGCTGACCGCCGGCTTGAGCAGCGACAAAACCAGCAAGGTCAAGAAGGCTCCGGTGGCCAGAGGCCGGGGGGGATTGAAATCGATCTGACTGATACGGCTCACATGGGTCCACAACAAAAACACCAAGGCGACCGGCAATCCCAACAGATGCAAAAACGCCATCAGGGTGAAAAAGCGGTCGGTGATCTGATTGTCCAGGAAATTGAACACCATGGCACTGGGAATCATGGGGATCCAGTCCACCATTTCCGCCGTGGCCAGGGCTACATACTGGGCCAACTGATCCCACACCAACCAATAACCCGTAATCCCCAGAATCACCACCAGCCACAGAGTCGGCACCCCGGTGATCCACGAAAACCACCGCACCCCCCGGTGATGATCCCGAAAAAACTCCCGAAACATGTGGAGAAAAATCGAAATCACCGCCGCATCCGAGGCATAGCGGTGCAGACTACGCATGATGCCCGCCAACCACCACTGATCGTGGGTCATGTACTCCACTGACGGATAGGCGCCAGCCACGCTGGTTTCAAAAAAAATGAACACATAGATGCCGGAAACCAGGACAACCCAAAAGAAAAAGAATGTCAAAGAGCCAAGATGATAGAAGGGATTGAGACGATTCGGAAACCCCTTGTTAAACAAAAGTTCAACAGATAGTATTATATTGTTACCAATTTTGCGCACGGCTTCCATGCGGTTGGCCTCCCGGGCAAGCACCCAATGTTGATGAATTGATTTAGTGGGTATGGGTTGAAGGGCACAAAGTCGAAGCTGTAACTCGTTCCTGAAAATATGGCTATCACATCCCCAACACCCTGTCCACCTTTTCGTCCGGCTTTTTTTTTGCGCCACAAGGGAACCAATACTTGACAAAAAGGATCGGAATTAACAGAGTATCCCCGCCATGGTGGACCCCGTGCCGCGCTCACCGCATACCTGGGATCTTTACTTAGCCTCACTCTTTTCAGGATGTACCATGTTTCAACGCATCAAACAGGACATCGAGGTCATCTTCCAGCGGGATCCCGCAGCCAATGGGGTGTTGGAGGTTCTGCTGTGTTATCCCGGTCTGCACGCCATTCTGGGGTATCGCCTGTTTCACTGGTTGTGGCTCAAGAATTTCCGTCTGCTGGCACGATTCCTTTCCAATCTGACCCGCTTTCTGACCGGCATCGAGATTCATCCGGCAGCCAAAATCGGCGCGCGTTTCTTCATCGACCACGGCATGGGGGTGGTCATCGGCGAGACCACCGAAATCGGTGACGATGTCACCCTCTACCATGGGGTCACCCTGGGGGGAACCAGTTGGAAGGCAGGCAAGCGTCACCCCACTCTGGACAATGGCGTGGTGGTGGGAGCCGGCGCGAAAATCCTCGGTCCGATCACCATCGGGGCCAATGCCCGGGTGGGATCCAACGCGGTGGTGGTGAGCGACGTGCCCGCCGATACCACGGTGGTGGGAATCCCAGGACGTCTGGTGATGCCCAAATTCAAATCCCCTCCCTCCACGGAAAAGACCTTCTCCTCCTACGGTCAGAATGGCGTCATGGTGGATCCGGTGGCCAAGGCGGTCTCCTGTCTGCTTGACCAGGTGCGCCACCTGGATGACCGGGTCAAAAAACTGGAACACGAAGAGTCCACATCAGGCACACCCAAGGAGAGACCATGAAACTCACCACCAAGGGACGCTACGCCGTGACGGCCATGCTGGATCTGTGTTGCCAGGAGACCGAAACCCCGGTCGCACTCATCGACATTTCCAAAAGACAGGAGATCTCCCTGTCCTATCTGGAACAACTCTTCGCCAAGCTCAGACGCCGGGGATTGGTGCGCAGCGTGCGGGGTCCGGGGGGTGGATATCTGCTGGTGGCCTCTCCCTCCACCATCAGCATCGCCGACATCATCCGCGCCGTGGATGAACCCATCCAGGCCACCTCCTGTGACGAAAGCGATCCGGAAGGGTGCCGTAAATCGACTCGTTGCATCACCCATCACCTTTGGGAACGGGTGGGGATCCATATCAACAGCTATCTGGAATCGATCCATCTGGGCAGCCTCATCGAGGAGATCCGCTCCGGCTCGTTGGCGACTCCCGGCGGTCACGGTTTCTCCCCATGATCTACCTGGACCACAACGCTACCTCCCCCACCCGACCCGAAGTGGCGGAGGCCATGCTCGCCACCCTGACCCGACAAGAGGGCAATCCCTCCTCGGTGCATGGGCCGGGCCGGGCCGCCCGACAGACTCTCGACGAGGCCCGGCGGGCCGTGGCCAGACTGGTGAATGTTCACGACAGCCGGGTGATCTTCACCAGCGGCGGCACCGAGGCCAACCATCTGGCCATTCTGGGAATGGCGGAACAGGCGGAATTCCAGGGCACCCTAATCACCAGTGCGGTGGAACATCCTTCGGTGCTGATGCCCTGTGACAAAGCCGGCCAGCGGGGCATGACGGTGATCCACCTGCCGGTGGACGCCTCCGGACGGATCCATCCGGACCGGCTCAAAACCGCCCTGACCCTGGATACCCGACTGGTCTCCATCATGGCGGCCAACAACGAAACCGGAGTGCTGCAACCGGTGGCGGAGATCGGCGCCTTGTGCCGCGCCGCTGGAGTGCCCTTTCATTGCGACGCCACCCAGTATGCCGGCAAACTGCCCCTTCAGGCTGACGGGATCCAGGCGGACCTGCTCACCTTGTCGGCCCACAAACTGGGCGGCCCGAAAGGGTGCGGCGCCCTGATCGTCGGTCCGGCGGTCCAACTCACGCCCCAACTGCTCGGCGGCGGACAGGAACGCAACCGTCGCTCGGGCACGGAAAATCTCCCCGGCATCGCCGGCTTCGGCGCGGTCGCCCAACTGGTCGCCCCCCGCATCGAAGCGGAATCCCTCGCCCTCACCGCCCTGCGGCAAAAACTGGAAGAGGGACTATTGAAAAGTGTTCCCGATGCCGTCATCCTGGGCGCGCAGGCTCCCCGACTGCCCAACACCACCGCCCTGGCCCTGCCCGGCGTGGACGGGGAGACCCTGGTGATGACCCTGGATCTGGCCGGTTTCGCCATCAGCAGTGGCGCAGCCTGCTCGTCTGGAAAAAACACCCCGTCCCATGTTCCTCTGGCCATGGGGCTGGATCACGCATTGACCCGAAGCGTGACGCGGATCAGTCTGGGATGGGACTCGACCGAACACGCCGTGGATCGTTTCATCCATGCATTCCACCGGTCCGTGGACCGTTTGCGCAAAGGGAGCCATTTCGCATGAACAAACCCATTTACATGGATTATCAGGCCACAACACCGGTGGATCCCCGGGTGATGGAGGCCATGCTGCCCTGGTTCGTGGAACGATTCGGCAATCCCGCCTCCCGTTCCCACGCCTATGGCTGGGAGGCGGATGCCGCCATCACCACCGCCAGAAAACAGGTGGCCAGCGTGATCAAGGCCGATCCCCGGGAGATCGTCTTCACCTCCGGAGCCACGGAGTCGGACAATCTGGCCATCTGGGGCGTGGCGCAGTTCTACCGGGACAAGGGCAATCACATCATCACCCCCACCACCGAACACAAGGCGGTGCTGGATACCTGTCGTCATCTGGAATCCGAAGGGTTCGAGATCACCTATCTGCCGGTGCAAACCAACGGATTGGTGGATCTGGCCCAACTGGAAGCCGCCATTACCCCCAAGACCATCCTGGTATCGATCATGGCGGTCAACAATGAAGTCGGGGTGATTCAGCCTCTGGAGGCGATCGGTCGGCTGTGTCGTCAGAAGAAGGTCTTCTTCCACTGCGACGCCGCCCAGGGAGTCGGCAAGATCCCCATCGACGTGAACGCGATGAATATCGATCTGCTCTCCATCTCCGCCCACAAACTCTATGGACCCAAGGGAGTCGGCGCCCTGTATGTGCGTCGTCAACCCCGTGTGCGCCTCAAGGCGATCATGCACGGCGGCGGACACGAACGGGGCATGCGCTCCGGCACCCTGCCCACCCCTTTGCTGGTGGGACTGGGAGAGGCGTGCCGTATCGCCGAAGAGGAAATGACCGCCGAAAATTCCCGCCTGCTGCTGCTGCGGGAACGACTCAGAAACGGCATCATGAGCCAGTTGACCCATGTGGCTCTCAATGGCGATGCCGAAGCCCGGGTGGCGGGCAATCTCAACATTTCTTTCAGCTACGTGGAAGGGGAATCCTTGATGATGGCCATCAAGGATGTGGCGGTCTCTTCGGGATCGGCCTGCACCTCGGCCTCTCTGGAGCCTTCTTACGTGCTGCGGGCCATGGGAGTCAACGAAGAGATGGCCCACACCTCGATCCGGTTCGGCCTGGGTCGTTTCACCACCGCAGAAGAGGTGGATCACGTCATCCGCATCGTGGTGGGAGCCGTGAACAAATTGCGCGAAATGTCGCCGTTGTGGGAAATGGTACAAGAGGGCATCGATCCCCATACCCTGCAATGGGCAGCACATTAATCAAGATACCGTCCCTGGAACGAGGATTGGAGAAACCCAAATGGCATACAATGAGAAAGTGCTCGATCACTACGAAAATCCCCGCAACGTGGGCAGTCTGGACAAACAAGACGCCCAGGTGGGAACCGGCATGGTGGGTGCCCCGGCCTGCGGCGACGTGATGAAACTGCAAATCCGCGTCAACGAAGACGGCGTCATCGACGACGCCAAATTCAAGACCTTCGGCTGCGGATCGGCCATCGCCGCCTCTTCCCTGGTGACCGAATGGGTCAAGGGCAAGACCATCGACGAAGCCCTGGCCATCAAAAACCAGGAGATCGCCGATGAACTGGCTCTGCCCCCGGTCAAGATCCACTGTTCGGTGCTGGCCGAAGACGCGATCAAATCCGCCGTGGCCGACTATCGCAGCAAGCAAAAAGGAGCCTGAAAACCATGACCACCGCAGCACAAGGCATCTCCCTGACCGAACGGGCCGCCCGTCAGGCCAAAAGCATGCTCGCCAAACGGGGTACGCCGGATGGAGCCATCCGCCTCGGCACCACCACGGCGGGCTGCTCGGGGTTTTCCTACAAGTTGGAATACGCCGATCAGGTGGAAGACGGAGATCAGGTGTATGAATCGTTCGGCGTCAGGGTGGTGCTCGACGGCAAGTCGGCGTTGCTCCTGGATGGCACCCTGGTGGATTTCGAGTCCTCGCCGTTCAAGTCCGGCTTCAAGTTCAGCAATCCCAAGGAGAAGGAACGCTGCGGTTGCGGCGAGTCCTTCAAGGTGTGATGAACCCGATACCACCTCATCTCCATTCCCAGGCGTGCTGGTCCTGCCGGGGTCCCACTCCGGCAGGACTCTTCTGCACCACCTGCAACGCCCTGCTCCCTCCGGACATAGGCGCGAACCGTTTTGCCCTGTTCGGCCTGGAACCATCCTACGAGCCGGATACCACCATCCTGGAAAAAAACCATCGGGCCTTGCAAAAGCAGTTGCATCCGGATTTCTTCGCCCAACGCGGCCCCACGGAACGGCGTCTCTCCCTGGAATGGACCACCCGTCTCAACGAAGCTTGGCAGACCCTGACCGATCCCGTGGCCCGGGCCACCTATCTGCTGGAGATGCGGGGGTGGAAACCCACCGGGCGTCCCGCGTTGGATCCGGAGTTTCTGGAAGAGGTGATGACGCTTCGGGAAACTTTGGAAGAGGTGAATCCCCTGGCCCCGGACGCCCTGCCAAAACTGGCCGCTCTGAAAACCACCGCCCGTGGACGCCTGAAAGACGAAGAAAACCAGATCGCCCAATCATTCCGCGCCCATGGGCAACACCCGTCAGCCGACGCCCTGGGAGAGATCGCCCGTCTGGTGGACCGGATGCGTTATCACCGGCGCTACCTGGAAGAACTGGATCGCCTGGAGGATCGGGCCTTTGATCAAGACGCATAGGAGATGACATCCCCATGGACGTATTGCTGGAGATCGCAGAGCCGGGTCAATCCCTCCTCCCCCACCAGACCGGACCCGGCAGCCGCAAACGGGTGGTCGGAATTGATTTAGGGACCACCTTTTCCCTGGTCGCCGCCATCGGTCTGGAGGGGAAGCCTCTGTGCATTCCCGATGACGACGGGGTGTGCGCGGTGCCCTCCGTGGTCCACTATGGGGCCAATCACACCATTCGGGTGGGACAGGCGGCGCGGGAGATGGCCTTGAGTCATCCCGAATCCACCATCGCCTCGGTCAAGCGTTACATGGGACGGGGTGTGGAGGATATCCGCGCCCGCATGGCCACCATCCCCCACGGCCTGGAAGCCGGTGAAGGCGGCATGGTGCGGATTCTGGCCGGAGAAGCCAACGTCTCGCCGGTGGAAGTCTCGGCGGAAATCCTCAAACTCCTCAAGAAACGGGCCGAAGAGGCCCTCGGCGGCTCCCTGCAAGGAGCGGTGATCACGGTTCCCGCCTATTTCGACGACGCACAGCGTCAGGCCACCAAGGACGCGGCGCGGGTGGCCGGTCTGGAGGTATTGCGTCTGCTCAACGAACCCACAGCCGCCGCTTTGGCCTATGGCCTGGACAAGGGCAGCGAAGGGCTGTACGCGATTTATGATCTGGGAGGGGGCACGTTCGACATCTCGTTGCTGAAACTGGAAAAAGAGCTGTTCCAGGTGATGGCGACCGGTGGAGACTCGGCCCTGGGGGGTGATGATCTGGATCAGTGGATCGTGCAGCGCATCATGACCGAAACCGGCGTGAACGATCCGGATCCGGGCTGGATCCAGGCCTGCCGCAAGATCGCCAGAGAAGTGAAAGAAGAACTGTCGGACGCCAATGCGGTGACCTTTCCCCTGCCCGGCTCTGCAACCGGTCAGACGGGACACATCACCCGGGAGGCGTTCGATAGCGGCGTTCGCGATTTGATCTGGCGGACCATTCCGATCTGTCGCCGGGTGCTCAAGGATGCGGGGGTGGCCCCGGAGGCGCTGCAAGGGGTGGTGCTGGTGGGTGGTTCGACCCGGGTGCCGCTGGTCCGCCAGATGGTGGCGGAGTTTTTTGGTCGGGAACCGCTGGTGGATCTGGATCCGGATCAGGTGGTGGCTCTGGGCGCGGCCCATCAGGCGGAAGCGTTGGCGGGCAATGCCCCGGCGGAGATGCTGCTGCTGGATGTCACGCCGTTGTCTTTGGGGATCGAGACCATGGGGGATCTGATGGAACGGATCGTCCCCCGCAACGCCCCCATCCCCACGGCCCGGGCCCAGGAGTTCACCACCTTCAAGGATGGTCAGACCGCCATGGCCATTCACGTGGTGCAGGGCGAACGGGAACTGGCCAGTCAATGCCGCTCGTTGGCCCGGTTCGAGTTGCGGGGCATTCCCCCCATGACCGCGGGAGCGGCCCGGATTCGCGTCACCTATCAGGTGGACGCGGATGGATTGCTGACCGTCTCGGCCCGTGAGGAGACCACGGGGGTCGAACAATCGATCACGGTCAAGCCCTCTTACGGATTGACGGACGACGAAATCGCCAACATGCTGCAAGAAGCCATGCAGCATGGAGAGGCGGACATGCTGGCCCGTCTGTTCAACGAGGCCAAGGTGGAGGCGGATCGGGTACTGGCCGCCGCCGGTTCGGCCTTGCGGGAAGACGGAGATCTGTTGAATGACGACGAATTGAAACAGGTCAAGGGGGCGATGCTGGCGCTCTGGGAGACGACTCAGGGGAAATCAGCCGACGCCATCAATGACCGGATCCAGAAAATGGATACCCAAACCCGCTTCTTCGCGCAGCGGCGCATGGACCGGAGCCTGAAACAGGCCATGACCGGTCGCAAGGTGGATGATTTCGAATGATGGACAAAGGAGCGGACATGATCAAGGTGACGTTTCTCCCGATGAATCAAACCGTGGAGGCCGAAGCGGGTTCCACGTTGCTGGAGGTGGCCCACGACCACGACATCTCTCTGGAGGGGGCATGTGAAGGCGCTTTGGCTTGTTCGACCTGTCACGTGATTGTGGATCCCCAATGGGTGGACCGACTGGATCCGGCGGACGAACGGGAAGAGGACATGCTGGACAAGGCATTCGGTCTGACCGCCACGAGTCGGCTGGGGTGTCAGATCGTGCTGGACGATTCGCTGGACGGGTTGGTGGTGACCATTCCGCCCTATTCGATCAACATCAACGTAGACAAAAAGAGAGGTCACTCATGAAGTGGACAGACACCCACGAAATCGCCATGGCCCTGGCGGATACCCTGCCGGATCAGGATCCCATGGCCGTGCGTTTCACGGAACTGATGGAGTGGGTTTTGCACCTGCCCGAGTTCAACGACACCCCGCAACGGTGCAACGAAAAGATCCTGGAAGCCATCCAAATGGCCTGGATGGACGAAATTTAAAAAAAATGCACCCAATCTCACAAATGGGGTTCTCCTGGCGCCAATCCTTTGCTATAGTCCCCCTCCGTTGGTCACGTCGAAACAAACTTAAGACTGACCACACTTCAGGTGAGGGCCGTTAGCTCAGTTGGTAGAGCAGCAGACTTTTAATCTGCGGGTCGTGGGTTCGACTCCCGCACGGCTCACCATTTTAGTTTCGCCAGTGTTTTCTCCGCGCAAAGCCGCCTCTTATGGGCGGCTTTTTTTGTTGGAAAAATACCTGTCCCTATCAAAAACCCCATCCGACCCATTTTGATCCCCATTGCCAAGCTGCCTGGCGATGGGGCCTCAGGATTTTTCTGGACACTGAGACTGATTTCCACGAAAATCAGAGACAAAATTGAGGTTCCATCGGACCGCCACGGCCCAAATTTTCCTGAAGCGGACAAGAGGAATCGGAACTTCACCCTTTGAATGCGCTCTTTGACAAGTCGAAACCGGAGTTGGATCAAGCAGCTTTCCGCACGTATGATGGTGAAGCCCACCGAGATGCGGAATGGCGATGACATCACCTATCTCCATTGGCTGTACCGTCCTTGACTCAGGACAGTCTTTGGCCAATCCAAGATGGGTGCGCGTTCCGTGATAGTAAGTCAGGTATGAGGTCAGGGTCCGTCGCAGGTGTTCCTCGTTCATCACGATGACGTGATCCAGACACTCTCTGCGAATCGACCCGATCACTCGTTCGCAATAGGCGTTTTGCCAAGGCGATGCTGGCGCAATTTTTACCTCTTTGATGCCCATGGCCTTCAGGATTTCTTGGCACCTGCCATGAAAAACCGGATCTCGATCATGGATCAAATAGCGAGGAGCAGAATCCCAGGGGAAAGCATTCCTGATTTGTTGAGCGACCCATGCGGTGGTCGGGTTGGTGGTAATGTTGAAGTGGATGATGCGGCGGCGTTCATGGTCAAGCAGAATCAGGACGTGGAATACCTTGAAGAAGAGTGTTGGCACGGTGAAAAAGTCCATGGCAACGAGGCAATTGGCGTGGTTCTCCAGGAAGGTCTTCCAGGTCTGAGAAGGCGGTTTGGCTGGTTTGATCATGTATTTTGTGACTGATGTCTCTGCCACTTGGTAGCCGAGCTTCAGCAATTCGCCATGGATACGGGGTGCGCCCCAGAGTGGATTCTCAAGGCTCATTGTGCGAATCAGTTCCTTGATTTCCTTCGTGACCGTAGGACGACCGAGGCGTTTGTGGCAGGATTTCAATTTCCAGAATAGCCGAAATCCTTCACGATGCCAACGGATCACCGTTGCTGGCTTGACGATGACCAAGGCTTCACGCCAACCTTGCCAAATGCGTGATAGTAAGATCCAAAGCAGGCGGTCCAATGGATGGATCTGCAACCGACGAGGTTGATTCCTTTGAAGGACCGCCAGTTAGTGCCTCAAAGCCAGAATTTCCATCTGCAAGGCGGTTCGGCTGAGGAACATCTTTATGTGATTGAAATTATTCACCCATATGATCGTTTCTTGAAGGCTTTGACTCCAATTCAAAGACAGAGCATTCGAGGATGTTGACATGACCGATCACGACAATCAAAGTCAACCGACCGAGTACGACTCGCCATGGAAAGAGATCCTGAAGGCGTATTTGAAGGACTTTCTGGAATTTTTCCTGCCAGATGCACATGATGGCATCGACTGGCAGCGCGCCCCGGAATTCCTGGACAAGGAGTTGGACCGGATCACGCGGGAGGCGGAATCCGGCAATCGTCGTGTTGATCTGCTGGTCCGGGTCTGGCTGCTCGACGGTGACGAACTCTGGGTGCTGATCCATGTCGAAATCCAGGGGAACCGTGACCCGAATTTCGAAGAGCGGATGTTCACCTGTCAGTATCGGGCCTTCGACCTCTACAAGAGACCAGTGGTCAGCTTGGCCATCCTCGCTGACGAAGAAGGTGCTTGGCGGCCGTCGGCGTTTGGTTACCAGAAGTGGGGATCGAAGGTCAGTTTCCAGTTCAATGCTATAAAATTGCTGGATTACCTGTCTCGACTGGATCTTTTGGAGTCATCCACCAACCCGTTTGCCATCGTCACTATGGCGCACCTGACCGGCAAACAGACCAAAAACCAACCAGAAGAACGCTTCCAGCAGAAAATGCGCATCACGCGTATGCTGTACGAACGAGGCTTCAGCCGCCAACAGATCGTTGACCTCTTTCGATTCATCGACTGGGTGCTGAGCCTGCCAGAAGAGTTGGACAACCAATTCTGGACAAATCTATCCAACTTCGAGGAGAACAAGAAAATGCCTTATATCACAAGTGTGGAGCGGATTGGTGAGGAACGTGGACGGTTGATGGGGATTCAGATCGGTCGCCAGGAAGGTCGCCAGGAAGGTCGCCAGGAAGAAGCCGCTTCCATGCTTTTGAAACTGATGCGCCGTAAGTTTGGCCAGACACCGGACTGGATGACCGAGAAGGTCAATGCGGCGAATCTGGAACAGATCGAGGTATGGAGCGACAACTTTGTCTTCGCCAATTCTGTGGACGATGTGTTTGCCTCGTGATCCAGGCTTGTGGTCTTGGAAAAAATGGGTGAAAAAGCCATTGCCTACCAATCGGGAGTTGAAAGATGGTCCACAGGTGTCATGTGGCGCGGAGGAGAAATTCTGATGCGCTATGGATCACGCCTTGAAGATCAATCAGGTTATCCATCCCTGGATCAATTGGCCACCAAGATATTTTTAAACTTTTCTCCATGTTGCACCGCAACAAGAGATGGGGAATTTGGTTTAGAATGTTCATATTGGTTCACCATTTTAGTTTCGCCAGTGTTTTCTCCGCGCAAAGCCGCCTCTTATGGGCGGCTTTTTTTGTTGGAAAAATTCCAATATTTTCAATAGATAGCCAATATAGTTTGGAAACACACTTGGTTGGAAACCGGACCCGCAGGAGTCGAAAAACGGCCTTCCTCCCTTCTCCCTGGCGACATTCTCCAAAAGCTATGGACCGTTCACCAGAAGTGGCCTGGAATTTTGGACCGAACTTTTGCCTTAAAAATCAATGAACAAAGCAGACCTGTTTTTTGGACCATTTTGGAAATGCCATTGGTCGGCAACAAAGAGTTGAACGTGTGTCTGGTTTGATGTTACCTTGTCAAACAATGCATTTTCATGTGTGATTTGCATATTTTATACTATAAGATATTATTTCTCCGCCATGACCGTTCCACGCAAACACGATCCATCTTTGGGCCTTCCTCCCGTCTCTCCCGACGTTTATGATCCCTTTCTTCTGGGAGTGAAATGATGGCCACAACGGTATGCATCCCTGATGGGGAGATTCGATTGGAGTTCGTGCGGGCGTCGGGTCCGGGTGGCCAGAATGTCAACAAGGTCGCCACGGCGGTGCAACTGCGCTATGACGCGGCCAACTCCTCGATCCTCACCCCGGCGATCCGGGAACGGTTGGTGCGCCTAGCCGGAAGCCGCATGACGGACGAGGGGGTGCTGGTTCTGGACGCCCGCCGCCATCGGACCCAGGAACGCAACCGGCAGGATGCCCTGGAGCGACTGGATCACCTGATCCGGCAGGCCATGGTAGAACCTGTCATGCGCAGGCCGACCCGCCCGACCCGGGCCAGTCGCATGCGCCGCCTGGAGGCCAAGAGCCATCGGGCCGACATCAAGCAAGGGCGGCGCGGGGTGTCAGGCTGTGACGGGTGAAGAGACTGGAAAGTGGTGACTGATTCGTGACAGGCGTCTTGGCGTCGGTATTGGCCCCAAACGACCCACGTTCGCGCCGGTGCAGTTGCCGGTGCAACGGTTGCCAAAGCCGTTATGCGGCCACAAATGACGGCACTGGAACCCGGTTTGACAGAGTCGTCCCAGACGAGACGCACGCCCAAGAGATGCTTGGATGGTTCATATTTTCCCTTTACCTCCGCAGGTTTCGCAGACCCTGTAACAACACCCTTCCCGGCAGCACTTTTTGGGTGGGTTGTGAAATCTTTCTCCA